>JAHIZU010000279.1 GCA_018814265.1 Candidatus Margulisiibacteriota bacterium
GGATAAAGACCTGGCTGATCTTTATGGGGTAAAAGCAAGAAGGTTAAGAGAGCAGGTGAAACGGAATCTTAATCGATTTCCAGCGGATTTTATGTTTAAGCTTTCCAAGACCGAAGCCGATCTTCTGGTGTCGCATTTTGCGACACCTTCCAGGAAGCAACTGGGAGGCCATTTGCCTTATGTTTTCACAGAACACGGCGCATTAATGCTTTCTTCGGTGCTTAGGACCCGGAAGGCAGCAGAAGTTGGCATTTTAGTAGTCCGCGCTTTTGTTAAGGTTCGGGAGATATTATCAACTCACAAAGATCTTGCCAATAAATTGAAGGAACTTGAACAAAGGGTCAAGAATCACGATGGTGAGATTTACGCTATTTTTGCTGCAATCCGCAAACTCATGACCCCGCTAAAAACGACTAAAAACAAGATAGGGTTTCTAAAATAGTTAAGAGCGACAGAACTAAAGCTTAATCTTTTCCCCAGGATCGATCTTGTTAAACACCAGACCAGAAAGCAGTTTTGGATAGAAAAAAGTGGATTTCTGCGGCATCTTTTCCAGTTTGCTGGCGATAGCTGTTACCTCCTCGATCTTGGTCGGGTTAAGCAAAAAGGCCATCTGACAGCCTTTTTCATCAACTAATTTTATTGCCTCTTCATCGTCCTTAATGTAGATGAGTTTGTCTTCTGTTTCCTGGGCAATCCCCAGGATGGATTCAAACACAGTGTAATGGAGTATCGTGGTATCCAGCCGTTTCCAGGCCTTGGGCTTTTCTTCCTCAACCAGTTCCTCAACTATTTTTTCGTCTTTTAAAGTAAGCAGATAGTAGCGCTGCTGGCCTAAATACAAGCCAAAGACATGTTTTTCAATCCCCAGTTTTGCCAGGTCTCTCATCAATTTCTTCCTGACACTGGCAGCGCTTTTCTTGGAGGCCTTGTAGGCTTTAATTTCATAAAACTCTGCCAGCTGCTTCTCAAATCTGACCGGATCAAAATAGACCAGGTTGCGCAAGACCCGGTGAATTGGCAGAATTAACAGTCCCTTATCATCTAAGGGCGTAAAGTACATCAAAACATGATTATAGGCTTCTTCTTCAGAGAATTTGGTGTTTTTCATCTTAAGTTCATTCTTGAATCTTAGAGCTGCTTCGTAACGATGATGGCCGTCTGCGATGAAAACTGTTTTATCCCTCATTTCCTTGGTGATCTTGGTGATCGAGGGTTTACGGTCAATGCGCCAGATACGGTGGGAGACCTTGGCCCGGTCAACCGACTCATAAATGGCTTTCCGCCTGGTGAAATTTTTTAAGACCTTGGTGATCTTGGCTTTTTCATCGTTGTACAAGGAGAAAATTGATTCCAAATTAGCTGAGGATGCCCGCATCAGCTGCAAACGATCTAGCTTGGCGCGGGAGTGGGTCTCTTCGTGGGGGAAGACTTTGCCGCGTCCCATGTCTTCCAGTCGCAGCAGCGCGAAAAAGCCGATCCGCGTGTATTTTTTGCCGGCAACCTTAAAACGCTGCTCGTAAACATAGAAAGCCGGCTTTTCATCTTTAATCAGGATTTCATGGCGCAGCCAGCCGTCCAGAAAAGCGGCCGAGCGAACATATTTGTTGTTATATTCGCTGTCACTGGCGAATTCTTGGCCCAGGATAAGCCGAATAAAGTTAAAATCGTGAACTTTATAGAAATATGCCTGGTCTTCCGGGGAGATGACGTCGTAGGGAGGGGTAAAGACTTTGTCAACTTTTTTCAGCTTTTTCTTATTGTAAAGAATACCTTCAAAGGGAAAAACCTTTACCACAATGCGGGCATTATAACATCCCGGCTGGGAGCCGTCAAATTTTGTGCTATAATAGCCCCGTGAAGTTTAAAGGATTAATTGTATTCTTACTGTTGGTTGCTTTGGCGGTTCCAGGCTTGGCAGCCTTTTATACTGATGTTCCCAGTTCAAATGCAGCAGCTTATTTGGCGCTGCAAAAGCTTTTAAAGACAGACCTGGTCAAGCTTCCTGCGGATAGAAAATTCAATGGCAATAACCCTGTTGACATGTACCAGCTGGCCTTTATCTTGAATCGTTTGCTGGCCTACACTGGTAAGATCAGCGAGGTTAAGGCCAGAACCCTTCCCAGTTTTTACCATGATATTCCTGACAGCCATTATGCTTATCAAGCAGTTAGTAATCTGGTTAAGCTAGGGCTCTTTACTGTGCCGGAAACAAAAACATTCAACGGCCAAGCCAAGTTGAGCCGCCTGACTTTCTACGCCTATTTTGCGGCCTTTCTAGAGAAACTCGAGGGTGGGATCCTGCCGGCTGCTCCAGCTGCTTCGGGGTACTTCGATGTGCCGCCAGATAATCCGAGTTACCTCTACATTCAAAAACTGATCGGGGCAGGTTTACTGGCTGGCCGCGGCAGCTTAAAACCTGATCAGCAGGTCAGCCGCTATGAAATGGCCATCTTTGTAGCCAGGGTCCTGGATTATTATCTGCCGGCTGAAGAAAAGGCTCAGCAAGCGGAGGTAGCTGCTGCTGAAGGCTATATTGATATCCCAACTGATAATTATGCCCGGGAAGCTATTGGCGAGCTGGTAGAGGCAGGGATTTTGCCGCCGGCTAAGGGCAAACGATTTTATGGCCAGGACTTGATCAACCGTTACTTCCTGGTTGAAATTACCAGCCGCGTTATTGAAAAGATTGTTATGGGAGAAGCAGGACAGCTTAGCCTGGCCAGCCCAGTCCGGGCATATAAAGATGTGCCGGTTAGTTTAACAGCCTATCCCTCAGTCCAGAAGCTGATCGCCTTGGGCATTATTCCGCCAGGCAACCTCCGGGAACTTTTTTATGGCGACCGCAGGATCAGCCGCTATCAAATGGTTTTCTTTGCCTTCTCAGCGATCGAGCGGATCCTGGGCAAAGTAATGCCCTTTAAAGCTGCGCCGGAAGCGCTGGGGTATCAAGATGTGCCGTCTGATCATTTTGTTTACGACACGATCCAGAAGCTGATCTGGCTGGGGGTGCTGGAAGGCGGCGCCCAGAGCAAGTTTAATGGTGAAGCATATGTTAATCGCTACGAGCTGAGTTATTTTATTGTTGATTTGATCAAGGCTGTTTACCTTAAACTGCAGCAAGTTGAAGAGGTGGTTTATGCGGCGCCGGTTGACTATGGCTTTAAAACCTATTTGAACACCAGTTTTAGCGCTACCCAAAACACGATTAATGAGGCTTTTGGCCAATCAACTAATGATCTGTCTGCCAGTCAGACAGCTAATCTGTATGTCAATCGCAAGATTAACGAGATTGTTTCCGCGTTTGCTTCACTGACAGCTAATTATACTTTTGGCGATACGGCCACAGCTTTTCCTTCCATGGATCAGGCTTACTTATTAGTTGATCTTTCTCCCTGGGTGATGCAATTGGGTCGGACCAGTTACTATCAGGGCTATACGCCTTTTGGCAACAGCCTCTACGTTGATACTTCATCAGACCTGATCCTGACCAATTACGATCACCAGCTGTTCACTTTCAATACATTGATCGGCAAATTTGTCCATCTTGCAGACCTTGAGCTGGATTCAAAATTCGGCGCAGTGGGCTTGACGCCAAAACTGCCGACGGCCTTTGGCTGGCTGGAATTCACCCTGGGTGGGAGCTTGATCACAGATCTGCCAGACCCCGACTTTACCCAAACACTGGCGACCAGTGTGACCCAGACCTATGGCGGGATAAAGGTTAATCTCCTTAACCTGCTGGAGTTAACAATTGAAAATGAGCAGCTGAATTTTAGTGATCCCAGTGTTTTGCCAACTGTGGGGTTCTCTTCCAAAGAGGGTACAAGCGCCAGCCAATACGCCCTGACTTATTTTTCTGAGGACTTTGGTTTTAGTTTGTCTTTGGGTTATCAGGTTATAGGCGATGACTATTTTCTTAGCCGTTTGATCGATCAAAACGATTTCTTCTTTACCGGCCAAAATACGGAAAGCTATTTGCTGCGGACGATCTATAATCCTTCTCCTGCACAAACTTATGGCGTTGACCTTGCCTACATTATGCGCGAGGGGATTAATGAAAATACCAAGGTAACTGGCTATTATAACCAAGAGGTCTTTGAGTCTGCTTACTTAGGGTTATCAATTACCAAGGTGATTGATAATACAATTGTTAAACAAGAGCAGCTGCAGCTTAGCTCGTCATTCTCGCTGACGTTTTAGGTTATTTCTTGCCTGATTTTTTTTCTAAGGCCCGATCGATCAATTCGTAGATGACTTCCATCATGAAGGGTTTGCTGATATAGTCTATGGCTCCGCGTTCCACCGCGCTAATTTTGCTTTTTTCTGAGGCATAAGCTGTGCAGATCACGCATCCGATAGCCGGATCGATCTCTTTTAACTTTGTAAGAATGTCCAGGCCGATTTCCTGCCCCTCAAAACGCAGATCAATGAAAGCCGCGTTAAATTTTTCCGCTTTGGCTGCTGCAACAGCTTCTTCAAGATTTTTGGCTGTTTTAACGTAGTAATCCTTGATTCCCAGGATCATTTTAAATGATTCCAGGACCGAGAGATCGTCGTCCACTACCAATATTTTTACTTCATTTGCCAAGGGCTTTTCTCCTTACCTTTTTGACAGCAACAGCTCAAAAATATTCATCCTGGCCACGACCTCCCGCCCTTCCTCCGTCGGCACTGTTAGGTTGATTTGAAACTGCCAGAGCCACCAGCAAACTCCTAGCAGAATAAGAAAGACAATCAGGGTGACGAATTCTACCTGGCGGGCCTGTTTGGCCATATCCTCGGACAGGATCGCGTTGAATAATTGTTTGATCTTGCTGCTCATGTTTCCAGCTCCAGCTCTTTTAGTCTTTCCAGTTTATCTTTGGCTGATTTGCGGATGGAATTGATATCATAGGGCTCCATACCCAGTTCCTTAGCTATTTTAGCATAAGTTTTATGCTCATCGTAGTAAAGATGCAGAACTTTTTTCTCGATGGCTGAAAGTTTAAAGGCTTTTTTAGTTTTTGCTTTTTCCTTTTTTTCTTGGTCAATTTTCTTTTTAAACTTTAACAGTTCCATCTTTTCTTCGATCTTTTCGTTGCTGTCTTTAACTTGAGCTTGATAGAATTTATAAAACTCACCTTTTTTGACCAACAAGTCGTCATATTTACCGGATTCGCAGATTTTATTTTCTGAGATGACGTAGATATTATCGGCGTTATTGAGTGAGGAGGGCCGATGCGTGATCATGATCACGGTTTTATCTTTGATCCTTTTTTTCAAGTTATCGTAGATCTTAGCTTCGGTGATGCTGTCCAGGGCCGAAGTAGCTTCGTCTAAGACCAGGATTTTAACGTCACGATAAAGCGCCCTGGCAATCGAGAGTCTTTGCTGTTGCCCGCCGGAAAGGTTTTGCCCGCCTTCGCCGATTGGGGTGTGGTAGCCATCAGGTAGTGACATAATGAAATCGTGGATCTCGGCGTCCTTACAGGACTCGATCATGGCTGCTTCGTCGACTTCCTTTCGCCCATACTGAAGGTTTTCTTTTATGGTTCCAGAAAAGATTATAACGTCCTGGGAGACGATCGATATATAAGCCCGCAAAGTCATCAAAGATACTTTTTTCATATCATATTTATCAATATAAATAACGCCGTCAGTCGGTTCAATAAACCTCAGGATAAGATCAATTATCGTGCTTTTGCCTGCGCCGCTGGCGCCGCAGATTGCGGTAATTTCTCCGGGATTGGCCGCCAGGGTGATATTTTTTAAAATATACTCGTCAGTGTCAGGATAATGGAAACCCACATTATCAAACTTGATCTTGCCTTCGATCTGAAAGAGAACAAAGGAGCGTGTGTCTTTATAGGCTTCAGGCGGAGCTTCCATTATCTCGTTAACACGGTTGATCGAGACAAAGCTCCGACTTAAGGATTTGTAGACTTCGCCGAAGTCCATGAAAGGCTGATGAATTTGGCCTAGATAAACTAAGATGGCCATGATTTCGCCAATAGTAATGTGGCCGGTAATGACACGGTAGCCGGCGTACCAGGCCAGAAAACTGGTCCAAAGGGTGAGCAGGGTAGCATCAAAGAAGGAATTGACGAGACCCAGAAAGAGGTTTTCTCTAGCCAGGCTGAACATTTTGCGGAGCTTATCGATCAAGCGGTCTGTTTCGTAAATTTCCTGGTTAAATGATTTAATGGTCTTAACATTGCTCATTTTTTCCTGATAAAAGGTATAAACCTCTGATTCCCGCTTTTGCGACCGCTCCTGCACGTTCTCAAACCTTTTGGCAAAAAATCTTGTCTGGATAAAATAGAAGGGGATACCGACGAATGCCAGTAGGGTTAGGTTCCAGTCGATCATCAAGCAGATGACCAGCAGGGCGGCCAGCTGGAATAAAGTTTTGATCAATACTGGCAGCGTTTCCGCGACTGAATCAACAATCACATCAATATCGTCGGTAACGCGCACCAGCAAGTCGCCAACCTGTTTTTCCAGGTGAAAGCGCAACGGCAGGCGCAATAATTTTGTGAAAAATTTCTTCCTCAGATCAATAGAGAGAGTCTGATGGATGAAGGTGTCTAGGTAACTTGAGACATCTGAAAAGAAGGTGCTGAAGACGAAAATCAAGATACTAAAGAGAACCAGGTAGGTTAAAAGGAAAAGATCACGATTAGGATAGGCAAAGTCGATCAATACCTTGGTGATGAGCGGAGAAGCCATGCCAAACAGCACAAGCAAACCCACGCACAGCAAGGAAAGTAGACTTTTGTCCCAGTAGGGCAGAAGGAGCTTAAAATAACTTGTTAAAAGCCGCAATCTTTTGCGCATTTTTTATAGTATATCGTTTTTAGAATATTGAAGCAAGTTCGATGCTTGCTTCGTGAGCAAAATAGGAGTTAACGATTTTTGAACATTTATCGTGAATAAAACTTTTGAAGAAAGGGAAACAAATTTCAAACGATTCTTTTGGCGTTTCTGGTAAAGTCCATTGTCTCAACCCCCTTTTTTTGAAATATTCTATAATTTTAAAGGCCAGCTCATATGGGCTTATCGAAAAAACAACGAGAATTAAAAAGGTTGTGCGAGGGAAAAACTCAGCTAGGAAGCAAAAGAGAAAGACAATTGAGGAGAGTGGTCTTCCCCGCCCCGTTAGGCCCCAGGATCCCGAAGATCTCCCCCCTGTTCACCTCGATGCTCGCGCCGTCCAGGGCGCGGATGGGTTGACCCGTGATGAAGGCCGCCTTGTCGCTGCACAGGTACAGGATCAGGTCGGCGATTTCCTCCGGCCTGGCGACCCGGCCCGGCAGGTGCATCCGCTGGCACTCCTCGAGCACCTGCTCCGCGCTCGTGAGATTCGGGTCCCCCAGGATCGCGGTGTCGAGGCCGCCGTCGACAACCATTTTGTAGTAGCACCGAGCGAGGCTGCATCGCGCGGCC
>JAHIZU010000280.1 GCA_018814265.1 Candidatus Margulisiibacteriota bacterium
ATTAAGCGAAATGGCGGGCATAAAGAGATCAAGGAGCTTATGGATGTATTCAAGAAGCTTTAAATTTTTAGCTGTTTTTATCTTGCTCCTCTTTGCGGCAGGGCAGGCGGCAGCTTTGGTCTGTCCTCAAAATCAGGCGCATCCCTGTTGCAAGCAGGTGAAAGATACTGATCAATGCCCGATCATTTCTGCACAGGGCGCCCCAAGGTCTTTGAATATTCAGTCTTATGAAATTGTTCCTTTTTTCGCATTTGTTGTCCTATCCGATAATTTAGATAATGGTCCAACATTGACCGATCTTTTCTTAATTAATATTGTTTCCCCTCCGCTTATAAGCTTTAATTATTCAAGATTGCTGCATCCCGCCATAGCTCCGCCTTTAGCATAACTTTTCTTCCGGTATCCCAGATTCTCTAGTCCCATTTGGAGGAAAATTATGCGTAAATCTTTTTATCTCATATTATTCTTGATAATTATCGCTGTTCCGGCTGTCTCTTTGACGGTTGATGAGGCGGCATCGGAGGCGATCGGCAACAACCCGCAGGTTGCAGTAGCAGAAAAGCGCTGGACAGCCGCAAAAGCCGAAAGCATAAGCTCAACGACCTGGGATGATCCCATGATCGAGCTTATGTATGAGCAAATTCCGCAGACCAGCCTGGACTTGTCGGCTGCCGGCATGAAAATGTACGGCTTCTCGCAAAAGGTCCCGTTTCCGGGCAGCTTAAGGATAAAACGGTCGGTCTTCGATGATAAGGCAAAAACCGCTTATGAACAATACAGGCAGCAAAAGAACGAGATCGTAGCGCAGGTAAAGACCGCCTATTATAAGCTTTATTTTATTGAAAAATCCATTGCCATCAACTCTGAAAACAAGGGGCTGCTCGAAAAATTGCGGAAAAGCGCGGAAGCCAGATACATTGTGGGTGGAGCGCCGCAGCATGATGTTTTAAAGGCGCAGATCGAGCTATCCCTTCTTATCAACGACCTTATAACCCTTGAACAAAAAAAGAAAACCGCCGCGGCGCGGCTTAATTATCTTTTAAACCGCAATGAAGGGAAAGCTTTTGAAATAGCGAAAGAAATGAATATTCCTGAAAGGAATCTTGACATTGGCGAGCTGAAAAAACTGGCGCTTTCAAAGCGGCCTGAACTTTTGGCTGCCGAACACTCTGTTTCTGCCGGCAGCCATGCGCTTACAATGATGAAACTCAAACTTTTGCCCGATTTTAAGGTTTCGTTCTGGCAGAGACAAATGGGCAACGGACAGCTGGATGGTTACAATGCTTCGTTTATGGCTAATCTGCCTTTATGGTTTTGGAAAGAGAAAGCTGAAATAGACGCGGCTTCCGAACAAAAGGAATCTCTGGAACAGAATTTGGAGAATATCAGGCAGAAGGTCGATTTTGAAGTGCAGGAGGCTTATGAAAAAGTTGATTCTTCCCGGCGGCTGGTCAAATTGTTTAAGAGCAGCATCCTGCCGCAGGCAAGACAGATGCTCCGGTCCGCGTCACAAGCGTACGAGGCGGATAAAATAGACTTCCTCACGCTGATCAACAGTTATAAGATCTATCAAGACGCAATGTTGAAATATTATAAGAATTTATCTGAACTTGGTATTAATATGGCTGAGCTTGAGAGAGTGGCTGGAGGAGACTTGTTTTGAGATGTAGGGCAAGGCTTTATGCCTTGCCGGCAAGGGACAAGTCCCTCGATCCTGAGATCCTCGGGATCGAAGGACCCTTGCCCTACTTAATGAAGGAGGTAATGAGTTATGAAAAGTAAGAAGTATATATTTGTTGTTTTGCTCTTTTTGCTGGCTTTTTTTGTCGCTATCTTCATAGCGCCGAAGTTTATCGACGTCTCTCAAGAGGGCCGAAAGGTCCTCTATTACCAGAGCGGCATGCATCCCTGGATAAAATCCGACAAGCCTGGCAAGTGCCCGATCTGCGGAATGGACCTGGTGCCTATCTATGAAGGGGACGAACCCATTGCCGTTGACGGGGAAGCACCGAATGAAGTTATTCTGCGTCCGGATCAGCTAAAACATCTAAATGCCAGAGCGGAACCTGCCAGGATGCTTACTCTCTTTAATGATATCCGCGCCGTCGGGACAGTGGCTTATGACCCCTCCCTTGTGGTGGCGGAAGAGGAATTCCTGGCGGCTTTAGCCGCCCTTGACGAGATTAGAGCCTCCGAATTGGAAGAGGTTAAGGGAAATGCCGAAAGCATGGTCGAGTCGGCCAGGAGGAAATTGGAGATCATGGGTCTTTCTTTGTCTCAGATAGACCAGATCAAATCTTCGAGGAAGATCGATGATAACCTCCTTTTGCCCGCATACAGCATGTGGGTCTACGCGGACATTTATGAGCACGAACTTGGTTTGGTAAAGGTCGGGCAGTCAGCTCGCGTCGTGTCTGTGGCTTATCCAGGACAAACCTTTAGCGGCAGAGTAAGGGCAATTGAGCCGATCGTCGACAGCCGGACCCGTTCAGCAAGGGCGCGAATTGAAGTTGCGAACCCGCGCCTTGAACTAAAGCCCCAGATGTACGTGGATGTTTACCTTAAAGCAAAAAGCAAGCCCTCACTGGCTGTTCCCCGCGAAGCCGTGCTTGATACAGGCATGAGAAAAGTTGTCTATGTGGAAAAAGGTGAGGGCCGCTTTGAACAACGGCAGGTCTCAACAGGCCAGCAGGGCTATTTCATTGACGGAGGGGAAAACCGGCATTTTACCAGCGTTGTTTCTGGCCTTTCGCAGGGTGAAAAGGTCGTTACCGCCGCGAGCTTCCTGATCGACTCCCAGAGCCAGCTCACAGGCGGCTCAAGCGCACTTTATGGGGGAGCAAGCGAACTGCCTGAAGGGCATGGAGGCCACTAACTATGGTAGACAAAATCATAGAATTTTCGCTTCGCAACAGGCTGCTTGTAATTGCCTTTTTCCTTTTGGTGATAGGACTGGGCATATACGGCCTTAACCGGATGCCGGTCGACGCCATCCCTGATATTGGCGAGAACCAGACCATCGTTTTTACTGACTGGCCGGGCCGGAGCCCCAAGGACGTTGAAGACCAGGTTACCTACCCTTTGAGCGTTAACCTTCAGGGGCTTCCCGGAGTAAAAACCGTCCGCTCCACTTCCGGTTTTGGTTTTTCAATGATTTATATCATCTTTCAGGACAAGGTGGATTTTTATTGGGGCCGGACCAGGGTGCTTGAACGCTTGAACCTGGCGCAGGCCTACCTTCCGGAAGGGGTTGTCCCCATGCTGGGGCCAGACGCCACCGGCCTTGGGCAGATTTTCTGGTACACGGTGGAAGGAGAAGGCAAAGACCTGGGGGAATTAAGGTCTATCCAGGACTGGTATATCCGCTACCAGCTGAATTCCGTGGCGGGCGTTTCTGAAGTTGCCAGCGTGGGCGGTTATATAAAGCAATACCAGATAGACGTTGACCCAAACAAGCTTTTGGC
>JAHIZU010000281.1 GCA_018814265.1 Candidatus Margulisiibacteriota bacterium
ATTCTCGGTAAGCCGTGTGATTCGAAAAGGTCACGCACGGAATTGAAAGGGGGGAAATGGAAACAGGACTTGTGCTAACATTTAATACGGTGTAAGCACCTGCGCCTTTTCTCTACCAATGAAGATTGGACAGCTGGAAAAAATTAACAGTATTATAATTACCTTTATCTTTCTCATGTTGTTGTGGTATTTGTTCACTTTTAGCCTTGATCCCTTCTCGCTTCTTTTGGGCGGGGCTTTTTCCCTGGTCATTGCTCTGGCTACATATGACTTGTTCATTGAGAAGGAAGAAAAGGTCCAGCGGGGCATCCTGCCCAGGTTTGAACTCTTTATTTTCTACCTGCTGATATTGCTTTGGGAAATATATCTGGGCAGCTTCAATGTTGTTTACCGCGTCATTACTATGAAGATCAATCCGGGCATCATCAAGATCAAGACCAAGCTGGGTTCTAAATTGGGCCGAGCGCTTCTGGCGAATTCGATCACCTTGACCCCCGGCACAGTCGCGATCGATCTGAAGGATGATGAACTGTTCGTACACTGGCTAGTCATGGATACCAGCGATTCTAACCAGGCGGCCAAGCAGATCAAGGGCAATTTTGAGGCGCAATTAGGGAGGATATTCTATTGAATCCGCTCTCAGCCATGGTCTTTTTTCTTTCACTGACCGCGCTGGTCTGTCTGATGCGGGTATTTATTGGACCAACCCCGTTTGACCGTTTGATCGGCTTAAACCTGCTCGTGCTCAATATCACTGTAATAATCGCTACCCTGGCGGTTGAGTTTGAACGCCATGTCTATTTTGACGTGGCATTGGTTTACGCTATCCTTGGCTACGTTTCCGTAATTGCTATATCAAAATATCTGACCGGGAGGGAGCTGCATAAATGATCTGGTTAGCTTATGGATTTTTTATTCTTGGCTTGTTCTTCCTGACTTTTGGCGTAATAGGCTTGATCAGGTTCCCTGACCTTTATACCAGGATCCATCCGGCAGGCAAGGGTGGGACAGCAGGGGGCTTGTCGATCTTTATTGGTTTGATGATCTATTCCGGTCTTTCTGCCCTGACCTTGAGGCTGGCCCTGATATCCTTATTTATTTTGATCACCAGCCCGGTCGCTTCCCATGTCATAGCGCGGGGTGCCTTGGAATCCGGCATCAAACCCTGGCAGCAGAAGGACAAAAAGCAATGAACGAGATCTTCTATCTAGTATTGATCCTGACCGCGATAGTGGCCATTGAAATGAAAGATCTGCTCAATGCGGCTATTGTTTTAGCTGCTTTCAGTCTGGTGCTGACCTTATTATTCTTTAGATTGCATGCTTTGGATATTGCGATCGCGGAAGCTGCGATCGGCGCGGGTGTTTCCACGGTCCTTTTTGTTGTGGCGATCAGCAAGACCAGGAGGCATGAGGAATGAAACGCATCCTGATAGTGGTCGTTTTGATCGTACTGGGATATTTTATCCTGAACGCGGTCCAGCTGGATTACGGCCGCCCTCGTTCTGGAATATCAGAATATTATGTGGCTAACGGCGTTGCTGAGACCGGCGCTCTTAACCTGGTCACGGCGATTTATCTGAATTACCGTGTTTATGACACATTGGGAGAGGCCACGGTCTTTTTTGCTTCAGCCCTGGGCGTATACATGCTGCTGCGCAAGCTCAAAAAAGGAGAGCCCGATGGATAGAAGATCCACTATAGTCAGGACCTTGACCAGAAAGCTCTTCCCCTTTATCCTGCTTTACGGCTGTTATCTGATCTCGCACGGCCATTTGTCGCCCGGCGGCGGCTTCCAGGGTGGTGTTATTATTGGCTCAGCCATTATCCTGCTCGGTCTGGTCGACGGCGTGCGCAATGCTGAAAAAAGATTTCACGAAAATCTGCTTTCCTTGACCAAGAACATCGGCATGATCATTTTTATCCTGCTTGGTTTTGCCGGCATGTTCATGGGCTATTCTTTTCTGTCAGATTTCCTGCCGCGGGGCGAGATTGGCACTGTGCCGAGCACCGGCCTGATCCTATTGCTTAACCTGACCATTGGTTTTATGGTCGGCACCGGGATCGCAGTCATCTTTTACCGCACAGTGAGGCATAAATTATGATAAACGGGATATCCTTGGGCGTTATTGTTGTCCTGGTCGGTCTTTACGGGATATTGAGCAAGCGCAATATGATCAAGATGATCATGTCGCTTTACCTGATGAATTCAGGTGTCATTCTTCTTTTTATCAGTATCGGCTATATTGCAGGCGGCCGCGCGGCTATATTAGAGGGCGCAGAAGAACTGATCGTTGATCCGCTGCCGCAGGCTGTCATGCTGACGAGTTTGGTAATAGGGCTTGGTATTACCGCTTTGGCGCTGGCCTTGGCCATAAGGATATATGACAAGTATAAAACCCTAAATGTTGACAAGATCCTGGAGGATAAATGATCGGGCATGCGGCAATCCTTATAATTGTGCTGCCATTGCTGGCAGCTTTCTTGACCCACTTGACCAAATACACGCCTTTAAGAAGAGGTGCGGAACTTGTGGCTGTTACCGGTCTGGGCTCGTCGCTTTTTTTTCTGCTGATGCTTGTTCCTCAGATTTTTTCCGGTGAAGTTATTAAATATGATCTGGGCGGCTGGCCGCCGCCAGTTGGCATCAGTCTGCAGGTGGATGGTTTAAGCTTCTTCTTTGCCAGTCTTGTCCTGGGCATCGGTCTATTGATCGTTGTTTATTCATTGGGCACCTATTTATATGCCAGAAGATATTATTCGCTGCTACTGG
>JAHIZU010000282.1 GCA_018814265.1 Candidatus Margulisiibacteriota bacterium
CAAGATCCAAAAGCACCTAAAAGGAAAACAAGAATGGCTCATAAGCCCCAAATTAGCACAACAAATGGCATAGGAAAGACTCTGTCCATGAAACCGCGACGTTTAGTCGCAGGTTTCATGAGTGTTATTGGACACCCTCCTCTGGGAGAGGGTTGCTAAAGATTAAATAAACTAAAAAATAAAAAGTTGGGGTGAGGGCATTGGAGAATATGATAATTCTCATCAAAAAATATCGGACTAAAAAACCGCTTTTGCCTCATCTGCTTACGCGATCGATCTCTGTTAAACAAGCACAAGCCTTTGATAAATATGCCCAGGAACAATTGGGGATTCCTTCTATTGTCCTCATGGAAAACGCCGGCCGCGGTGTGGCGGAAGAGGCTTTGCAGATGCTGGGCAACAGGAAAAGAGTGGTTGTTGTTTGCGGGGTGGGGAACAACGGCGGTGACGGGTTGGTTGCTGCCAGGCATCTTTTAAACGCTGGGATCAAGGTTGAGGTTTTTATTGTTGGCAAGATCTCTAAGCTTAAACCGGATCCGAAGACTAATCTGAAGATTCTTAAGAAAATGGGGATAAGGGTTAAGAAGGCCGGAGAAGGCCTTAGAGGGCTGAAGAGGGCGGAGGTTATTGTTGATGCAATCTTTGGCATTGGGTTGAAGTCAGAAGTAAGGGGGCCTTATGCTGAGGTGATTAACCTAATGAATAAATCCGGTAAACCCATCCTGACGGTGGATGTTCCATCAGGATTGGATGCAGACACAGGTAAACCCTTTGGAATAGCTATTAAAGCAAAAAGAACTGTCTCTTTTGTTGCTGTAAAGAAAGGTTTTCTGTCAACTTCTGGCCGCAAACACTGTGGCAGGATAATTGTCAGGGATATCGGCATAAAGTAACTGTATAATCCTTTCATTTTCTTCTCATAAGATATATTATGTTATCTTTTACTTCTTTTGTATCGACAAAAGAAGTAACAAGAAAAACTCGTTAGGGGCTCCGCCCCTAACAACCCCGAGATGGGGACTCCGTCCCCATGCCCCTGAGGGGATATATATATAAGTCTTGATAAGTATACTTTTCATCCCAAGTTAATCTTAGACCTCGGAGGTATGGAGGCGGAGCCTCCATCTCAGGATTGTTAAGGACGGAGTCCTTAACGAGCTTCTTTTGTTACTTTTCTTGTCGATACAAGAAAAGTAGGAATGAAAAGAATAACATTGTATAATTATTAATGATGAACAAAGATCTAAAATATTGGTTAGCAATCAATAAAATCCCCAATGTTGGTCCAGTGACAATTAAAAAGCTCTGGCAACATTTCGGATCTGTTGAACCGGTTTGGAAGGCCGATGAAAAAGATTTGGCCAAAATTGAGGGAATAAGCAAGTCCGCTATAAAGTCATTTCTAAAAAATCGTAATCAGATTGATTTAAATATGGAATTGGAGGCGATTAAAAGAGCCGGGATAAAGGTTTTAACTCTTGAAGATGAGGAATATCCAAATGCTTTGAAGAATATTTACGATCCTCCAGCGGTGTTATATTTTAAAGGAAAAGGATTTGATCAAAATGAGAAAGTATTGGCAATAGTGGGAACGCGCAGGGCTTCCCGTTATGGCAAAGAAATGGCAAAAAAACTTGCTTATGAACTTGCTTCTTTGGGAATAGTTGTTGTATCAGGAATGGCACTGGGAGTTGATACTCTTGCCCATGAAGGAGTGTTGGAGGCGAAGGGTAAAACCATTGCAGTTTTTGGTTGTGGGGTGGATGTGATTTACCCACCATCAAACAGAGACCTAGCTAGGAAAATCGAATCATCTGGCGCGATTGTTTCTGAGTTTCCTTTAGGCACTGGAATAGAGAGGGGGCATTTTCCAAGAAGGAATCGAGTAATTGCTGGCCTGGCTTTAGGGACTATCGTGGTGGAAGGTCATTACGATAGCGGAGCCATGATTACTGCAAAATATGCTTTGGAAGAAGGCCGGGAAGTATTTGCTGTACCTGGTAATGTTGAGATTGACCAGTCAAAGGGGCCTCATTGGTTAATAAAACAAGGGGCAAAACTTATTGAAACGGTCGATGATATTTTAGAAGAACTGCCCATGATTAGAGCTAAACGAATATCAGATTCAAAATCTAAAAAATGCAGGCAGGTAAGGGATTATTCTGATCTTCCCGAAGAAGAGCAAAAGATCGTAAAGGTTTTATCATTGGAACCCAAATATATTGATAATATTTCATTTGAATCTGGCCTTCCCATCCCACAGGTCTCAAGCCTCCTGATGATGCTGGAAGTCAAAAAGATCATCCGCCAGCTGCCCGGTAAGATGTTCGTGCTTTACTAATTGTTATATCCGGGCTAAAATATCTTTATTATGGTCCTCTTTTCTGAAATGTTCTTATCTGAATTAAAAGGCGTGCCTGTTGTTGACCGGCTGCAGGATCCGGTTGGCGAGGTTAGGGATTTTGTTCTGACCGTTGGTGACGTTTTTCCCAAGGTAACCGGCTTGCTGGTGCGTGTTTCTGCCCGGGGAGAAGATTTTGTCATTTTAATGGGAGAAATTGATCTGATCGGCAGGCAATTTGTCGTTACCAAATCAGTTAAGGAGCGGATTGTCTACGCAAAACTGAGAAATGACGAGTTACTGCTTTGGCGGGATCTGATGGATAAGCAGATCGTTGATACTGAAGGCGCGCGCGTTATCCGGGTAAATGATCTGAAACTTGGTAAGATTGACCAGGATATAAGGCTAATTGCTGCGGATGTGGGCTTTCGTGGTTTGCTGCGCAGATTGGGATTCCTAGGCTTGATCGACTTAATCCTTGGCATTTTCAGCAAAAAGGTCCCAGACACTTTGATTGGCTGGGACCATGTAGATCAGCTAAAGACTGGTAAAACAAAAGGGATGATCACGGTCCCAACCAGACACATTTCCGAAATGCATCCGTCTGATATTGCTAATATCATCAGCCAGGTCCACTCCGAAGAAAAGAACGCTATTTTTGCATCTTTGGCTGATAAAACTGCCGCGGAAGCCCTGCACGAATTGGAGCCCAAGATACAGGCCTTACTGCTTTTGACCCTTGATACCAAAAAAGCCTTGGGTGTGCTTGATAAAATGCCGGTTGACGAGGTGGCGGATGTTTTAGGTGACATTCCGGAAGAGAAAGCCAATGATTTTCTTCGTTTGATGAAAACAAAAAAAGCAGCCCAGGTTAAAGAGCTGTTAACTCACCCTGAGGAAACAGCCGGCGGATTGATGACGAAAGAATTTGTGGTAATTCCCCGCAACTTGACGGTTCAACAAACTATCGAGAAGATGCGGTCGCTGGCTCCCAGCGCTGAGACGATTTATTATCTCTACGTTGTGGATGAAAATGAAAGACTAGCTGGCGTGCTGTCTCTGCGCACCTTGATCATTACACCGCCCGAAGTCTTGATCTCTCAGATAATGGAAAAAGATCTGATCACTGTTGGCCTGGACATGAACCAGCGCCAGGTGGCAGGGGTTGTTTCAAAGTATAATCTGTTAGCTGTGCCAGTAGTAGACAAAGATGAAAAAATGCTGGGCATTGTTACTGTTGATGACGTGGTTGATTTTATTCTGCCGCCGATCTCTCGACGTATCCGGCATATGTTAGGGTAAATTATTATGCAGTTGCCAAAAATAAAAAGATTCTGGATATTTTTAGCTATTCTTGGC
>JAHIZU010000039.1 GCA_018814265.1 Candidatus Margulisiibacteriota bacterium
TATTAAACTTAAGGACCCGGCCAGGACCCAGGAATTCCGGGATATGCTGGCCAAGGACATTCCTGGCTTGGAGGTCGTCACCTGGCAGGATTTGGCTGCGGATGTGATCGCAATTTCCCAAGCCAAACGCGGGGGCACGTCATTTATATTGTTCAGTATTTTCGTGATCGCTTTGATCGGCATTAGTAATACTATTCTGCTGGCGGCTTTTGAAAGGACCAGGGAGATCGGCATGATGGCAGCCATGGGCATGCGGCGCGGGCAGATCGTTAGGCTGTTTGTAATGGAAGGAGCCATGATCGGTGTCCTGGGGAGCATTACCGGGTGTTTGCTTGGCATCCTGATAAACATTCCTTTTGTTAAATACGGGCTCAACTGGGGTTTCCTGATGAGGGATGTGGGTGATATTGGCTACCGCGTTACCGGGGTATCACACGGTGTCTGGAACATTAATATGATCGTGATCGCTTTTGTTGCCGGGATCGTGATTTCTGCTCTGACCAGTATTTATCCGGCCCGGGTGGCCAGCAAAATGGAGCCAACCGAGGCTTTGAGGAAAGCGTAATCCTCACCCCCGCTAGCGGTGAGGACGCGCCCCCCTCTCCATTGGGAATGGAGAGGGGGAATAAGGTAAATATTTAAAAAGTTAACCCTTCTCCATCTTCGATGGAGAAGGGCGATTAAAGAAAAAGTAAACGATTAATCTAAAACTTGGGATGAGGATTTAAATTTAATATGTTTAAGATCGCTTTAAGAAATATTTTTCGCAATAAGAGGCGTTCAGTTCTAACCGGGCTGTCGATCGCTGTCGCGGTCATGATCGCGATTTACCTCTGGTCCTTGATCTCAGGGGTCATGGACGATATGTTCGATAATATGATCCGTTTGAACATCGGCCATGTCCGCATTCTCAATTCAGAGTATGTAAAACGCGAAAGAATGCTGCCTTTGGAAGCCAATATTCAAGACTACACCGCGGTTGAAAAGATCGCGGAAACGAATCCAAACGTTACGCTTGCCGTGGGCCGGATCAAATTTGGCGTGCTGCTGGAGCACGAAGGGAAAAACAAGCCAGTTTTTGGTACTGGGATCGTTCCCCAGACAGAAAGCCAGATCTCACACCTTGATCAGAAGCTGGTCGAAGGCAGGCTTATCAAACCGGGACAGGAAGAAATGAATATCGGTGTTAACCTGGCCCGGGATCTGGGGCTGAAACTTGGTGACACCCTGACAGTGGTGA
This sequence comes from Candidatus Margulisiibacteriota bacterium, assembly GCA_018814265.1. GTDB lineage: Bacteria > Margulisbacteria > WOR-1 > O2-12-FULL-45-9 > O2-12-FULL-45-9 > JAHIZU01. The sequence continues at coordinate 1,241 of JAHIZU010000039.1, forward strand.
CCCAAACCGCTTATGGATCGATCTCTGCCATGAACCTCAAGATCGTGGGGATCTTCAGGTTTGGAGTGCAGAGCGTGGACAATACAACCTTCTTTTTGCCCCTGGACAAGGCGCAGCAGCTGCTCGACCTGAACGATGCGGTGACCGAGATATTTATTCTTGTAAAGGATAAGAATATGGCGCCGGCAGTTGCCAAAGAGATCAAAACCAGTCTGGACCAGGTTTATCCGGGGCAATATACGACCAAGGCCTGGCAGGAGCAGGAGCTCCTTTATTTCTATATGACGCTTGCCAAGAATGTTTATGCCGGCATCTATTTCCTGGTCCTTTTTCTGGCCAGCTTTACGATCTTAAACACCATGTTCATGTCGGTGCTGGAACGGACCAAAGAGATCGGGATGATGAAATCATTGGGCATGAAGGACCGTCAGGTCATGGGCGTGATATTACTCGAAGCCCTGCTGATCGGCACCATTGCCAGTTTTATTGGCGCGATCTGGGGTTCGGGAATTGCCTATTATCTGGCGGTTGTGGGCATTGATTTTACCGCGACATTTGAACAGATGGGGCAAATGAATTTCCCCTTATCTTACGTTTACCGTGCCATTTTTAGCTGGGGGATAATCTTTTTTGGCTTTTGCATGGGTATTTTATTCTCGGTCGTTGCAGCGATCCCGCCGGCTTTGCGCGCGGCTCAATTAGAACCCACGGAGGCGCTGCGGGAGATCTAGGAGATGGAACCTGCGACTGAACGTCGCGGTTCCATTATCATAATGAATAAAGCGATTTGTAAATTTATAAAAAAAGGAGCCGAGACGTTTAGTCTCAGGCTCCTTGTGCTCATTTGCTTTATTATGCTGGCTGCTCCTGTCTTAGCCATAACAGGCGAACAAATTATCAGCAAGGTCGACGATAACATGACCTTTGATTCCGCCCGCATGGAGGCTGAGATGGTCATCCATGTTGGGGACCAGGTCCGCACCAAGACCATGGTCTCCTATTCCCAGGGCCGGGACAAAAGTTTTTCCGAATTCCTTTCTCCGCCGCGTGATAAGGGGGTCAAGTATTTAAAGATCGAGGATAATATGTGGATGTATCTCCCCTCAGTGGATAAGATCATCAAGATCGCCGGGCATATGCTGCGCCAATCCATGATGGGATCGGATTTCAGCTATGAAGACGCCCTGGAAAGCAGCAAACTTCTGGAAAAATATGATGTAGGCCTGGTGACAGAAGAAATAACCTATGTGAAAATCAAAAAAGGGACAGAGGAAGTCACCAAAGGCCGGCCCTGTTATGTGCTGGCCCTGACTGCCAAGGTGAAAGATGTTACTTACTATAAAAGAAAGATTTGGGTTGATCGTGAGATTTTTGTGCCGGTCAAAGAAGAGCTCTTTGCCAAGTCTGGCAAGAAATTAAAAGTAACGATGCTGGGAGATGTGCGAAAATACGGCAGTCGTTACTACCCTACATATATATCAATGCAAAACTTGCTGCGCAGCGATTCCCTGACCGAGATGGTCGTTACCAAGGCGCAATTCGGCATCCGGATCCCTAAAGACACTTTTACCCAGAGAAACTTGAAAAAGTAGTTCATGCTGGTTTCAGTCATTATCCCTACCTATAACCGCCCCGAGCTCCTTAAAGAAGCCATTGATTCTGTGCGGGCGCAGACTTTTCAGGATTTTGAACTAATTGTGGTTGAAGATCATGAACCTTGCCAAGGACCGGCGGCTATTCGTAATTCTGGAGTTAGTAAGGCCAAGGGGCGATATATTGCTTTTCTTGATTCTGACGACCTCTGGGATAAAAAGAAACTTGAGAAGCAATTGCGATTTCTAAAAATAATCAATGAGGAACCGAGACGTTCAGTCTCAGGTTCCGAATTCAAACTCTGCTACACCAACGAAAAGTGGGTCCGCAATGGTGAGCATCTTAACCAGCTAAAGAAGCACCAAAAATACCATGGCTGGATCTTTGACAAATGTTTGCCCCTTTGTATTATCAGTTGTTCCTCGATTTTAATGGAGCGAGAAGTTTTTGCTGAGCTGGGGGGCTTTGATGAATCCCTGCCAGTTTGTGAAGATTATGATTTATGGCTGCGCCTGTCCCTGCGTTATCCGATCGCCTATCTTGATGAAAAGCTGATCATTAAAAGGGGTGGGCATCCAGACCA
>JAHIZU010000283.1 GCA_018814265.1 Candidatus Margulisiibacteriota bacterium
GGTTGGCGCCTTTCCCATCTCTCAACTGCTGCAAAAGCTTGTTCCGATGTTTTCTAACCCCTTTGTCTTCTTTGGTTTCGCCTGTTTTGGCCTGTCATCAATTTTCTGGCTTGTTGTTCTTTCTCGTTTTGAAATCAGCTTTGTCTACCCCATTGTCAGTGTAGCCTATATCCTAGTTGCAATTGCTTCAATAATATTTTTCAAGGAAAACGTCACATTAGTCAGGTGGCTAGGAATCTCGGTAATTGTTTTTGGGGTATTCCTGATCTCGAGAAGTTAGTTAGTCTTTCTTGTAGTATTTTGTGAAATCTTCGGGCTTCATATTCTGGATGAAATCCTTGAACTTTTTTGTTTCGTCCGCGTCTTTTTCTGCGTTGACCAATTTGGCCTGCATCATTACAACTTCAGAAACAAAAATAGGCATCTGGGTGCGTACAGCCAAGGCAATGGCATCCGATGGCCGGGAGTCAATTTCAAACACCTTCTTGTCCTTCTCCGCTTCAATAGTGGCGTAGAAAGTTCCCTCTTTAATATCATTAATGACCACGCGCTTCATCTTTCCGCCAAGCTTTTCCACAAAGGTCTTTAAGAGGTCGTGGGTCATAGGCCGAGGGGGTTTAACCTGCTGCAGTTCCATGGCGATTGCCGCGGCCTCAAAAATACCGATCCAGATCGGCAGAAAATTCATTTCTTCCTGATCGCGCAGCAGGACCAAAGGAGATAAATTGCGGGGGTCAAAACCTAAGCCCCCTACTTGCATTTCTATCATGCGCTCTTGGCAGCCTCTAAGACCTTGGCGAAATCCTGGGGATGATTGACCGCTAGCTCGGCCAGCGAGCGGCGATCCAATAAAATATTCTTCTTTTTTAAAGCTGAGATAAATTTGTTGTAGGTTATGCCAGCTTGCCTGACCGCGGCGTTGATCCGCACGATCCACAACCGTCTCATTGTGCCTTTCTTTTGCCGGCGGTGGCGGGTAGCGTGCGTTTTAGCCTTGGTCACGGCCTGTTTTCTGCGGCGCAGCTGGGTGCGTAAGCCGCCTCGAAATCCCTTGGCACGTTTTCTTAATTTCTTTCTTTTGCGTCGGGCAACAAAGCCCCTTTTAACTCTAACCATTTTATCTTGCTCCTCCGGGCAACATCTCTCTTACCCTGGCCATGTCTGACGGCGAGACTAGCCCAACCTTGCGCAGAGACCTTTTGGCCTTATTCGATTTGGCAGAAAGCAGATGCCGCATATTCGCGTGGCGGCGAAGCACTTTCCCCGTTTTCGTGATCTTGAATCTTTTGGCTGCCGCTTTTCTGGTTTTAGCTTTTGGCATTTTATCCTCCCAGCCCCGAGCTTGTCGAGGGGCTATTTAGGTGAAATGATCATCACAAAATTTTTGCCGAATTTCTTTGGCCCGCCCTCTGGTCTGCCCAAGTCAAGCACCTGCTCAACCAATTTATTCATCGTCTCCATCCCCAAGTCAACGTGGGCCATCCAGCGCCCCCGAAAAAACATGGACACCTTAACTTTGTTTTTTTTCTCCAAAAATTCCCGGGTTTTTCTTACCCGTACATCAAAATCGTGCTGAGCAATTTTGGGAGAAAGCTTTACTTCTTTTAAGCCGCCACCCTTCTGGGACTTGCGCGCCTCTTTTTCCTTTTTATTAAACTCATACTTTAACTTACCAATATCCGCGATGCGCGCCACTGGCGGGCTGGCATCTGGAGAAATTAGCACAAGGTCAAAGCCGCGTTCTCTGGCCAACTTTATAGCATCCGGGGTTGCAACAACACCAAGCTGACTTCCCTGTTCGTCAATGAGGCGGACTTCGCTGCCGCGGATCCGTTCGTTAATTATATAGTGCCTAATACTTTTTCTACCCCCGTGATACTATTATACTACGATTCAGGCCCGGCTGTCTATATCGCGGCGGAGTTCTGCAATGAAATCAGCCAGTTTTTTGGCGCCCAGGTCGCCTTTGCTCCTATGACGGACCGCTATTAGCTCAGCTTCGGCTTCTTTATCA
>JAHIZU010000284.1 GCA_018814265.1 Candidatus Margulisiibacteriota bacterium
ACTTCTTTTAGTGTTCCCCATTCATGGTGAACGGAGACATTTTTTTCTTGAGGCAGAAGCATTTTGTTGTAAAAATAAAGCCCAAAAAGAGCAATGATTATGATTAGCAAGACAGCGAAAAGTATTCGTTTCATGTTAGCCCCCCTTTGTTTGCCATACTTCCTGCGCTATTATATAATCATTCAAGAGATGAATTCAACGATCCTTTTATCAATTTTAATCGGCGTAGTAATCGGACTGCTTTTGTTCTTCTTGCTGGGTAAAATATGGGGCCGGTCCGGAAAGACCGCTGAGGGCGAGGTCTCAAGATTCTCAGAAAAAGAAGCCGAAAGCCTGCTGAGACGGGCGGGTTTTCAGATCCTTGGCAAAAAGCGCAGGGAAACCGTTATTACCGTTATTGACGGCAAGGATCATTTTGGCTATCTTGAGGCAGATTATATTGTCAGGAAGAATCGGCGCAAATATGCGGTGGCTGTTCATATTGGTGAAGGCAGCCCAGATCCTAACGAGCCGTCCCTGCGGCGCCGGTTGTTGGAATATGACCGGGGTTTTGCTCTTGATGGCCAGCTGGTCCTGGATCTAAATCGCGGTGAAATTCACACGGTCCGCTTTAAATTCCCCAGGGAATGGAATATTGATGCTTTCTTTCGTTTACTGATCGCCGTATTTATTATCTTTCTGGTAATTGGTATAATCTGGGTATTAGTAACGCTTAAGTTGTTTTAAAGGAGGCTGCCATGACAACAATTGGAGTAATTTTTAAGCAGGAAGACCGGTTGATCGCGGGAACCGCGCAGCAGGTTATCAAAGAATTAAAAAAGATGGGGTATCGGGTTAATCTAGCCCGAGCCAAATTCGCGGTCGTACTAGGCGGCGACGGCACAATCTTGCGGGCTGCCAGGCTTTTAGCCAAAAGTAAAACACCAATCTTGGGTGTGCACATGGGCGGGCTGGGTTTTTCCTCTGAAGTTGAGCTTCATGAGCTAACCGATGCACTAGAGCAGATCAAAAAAGGCAAGTTTACAATTGACGAGCGGACAATGATCGAAGCGCTGGTGGCCGGACGGAAATTAATCGCTCTAAATGATATTGTTATCAGCAATAGCGGGATTGCCCGTGTTATCAGATTAGAGATCAAGGGTCTGGCCGAATATATTTCTGATGGGGTGATCTTTTCAACTGCTACTGGTTCCACTGCCTACAATCTCTCGGCCGGGGGGCCGATCTTGACCCCGGATTCAAAAAGTCTTGTCATAACAGCTATTTGTCAGCATAGTATATCAACCAGACCGATCGTGATTGAGCGACCAGTCACCGCTGTCTTAAATCGGGGCAAAAAAGCCATCCTGACCGCTGATGGTCAGCAGTTAGTCCTCCTACATGAAAGGCAGAAGATCATGATTCAGAGATCAAAGCTAACAACGCGGTTTATTCGTCTAGGAGAATATGATTTTTTTACAAGGGTAAAAGAGGCCTTCGGATTTGGCAGCCGGCTCTAGTTATTGAAAGCGCCGCTGTTAAGCGAGGTTATTTTGGACAGGTCGTCCACCAGCAAAAGGTGCTTTGGCTCAGATAAGTTTGGAGCGCCAGTTTGGGAAAAACAAGGAAAGAGCGTGACTTTGTGGAGCTCGGCGGAGACCAATTTTTCCAAATACTTGTGAAAAGCATATTTCCCGATGGCCTTCATTAATTTTGTATTATCCATTGTGTTCATGATCATTACTCCTTAGAAATACGCCTTATGCCCGGTCTTGTTTCTGAACATATTTGCGAAAACGCTAATGAATTGGCCGGAAGATTCGATCCTTGATTTTTCAATGTGCAGGGCGTCTTGGACAAAGGTGGCTCGTTTCTCTTGGCCAGGGCGAGAGATTAACGCTACATCGTAATTTCTTTTATCAACTGGTTGCTGTGTCATTGTCTTTTCCTCTCATATATATATCGACAGTTTTTGTGAATAATTTCACTTTATTTTGGTGGCTTTTTTAAGCTTGCCAGATGAGGTCAACCAGGCGGTTGAGCAGAGGCCTGACCACACGTTCTCCGGTCCGGCCGTAGAAGAAATCTAGGTGATTAACCCCCTCCACCAGAAAGCCAGTGACCTGGCTGCTGGCGTCGCTAAGTGGGAGCTGGGCAGGGTCAAAACTTTGGTTTATATGATATACGCGTTTTTGGGTATGAGAATATTCTGGAAAAGAGGCCAGCTGTGATACGCCGGGCGTTACGTAGCGCCGGTCAATAAAGCCCATATTAAAGGCTGGGGCCAGTGGGTCAGCTGGCGCTGCAATATGAAAGATGGGGATGTCAGGCGGAATTTCGTCCAGATGGGCGGAATAATTAAATCTGTCTTGGCCCATCCGGCGCACACCTTTGCCCGAATAAACAGCTTTTAAGAGCTGGAGCCCCACGCCCAGGGGGAAACTATCCGTGCCCTCTTCAGCTAATTGGGTCAAAAAAGCTTTAGGGTCGTCAAAGTTTTTTGGGTTGATGAGCAGGTGAAGCGCTAGCGACAGACGAGGCATAAGTTTTAATAGTAACTTGGCCTTATCAACTGGCACCGCGTCTTCGCCGATGATAGGCAATAGAATATTCAGCATCAGGAGCAAAGGGTAGATCGGGTGTTCGTTCCTGTCAAAGATCTTAGGTGAGCCAAGAGTAATCAGCCCTTTGACAGCATTAAGGATCTCTAAATTGCCTCGAGCCTCGTCGATCAAGGCCCTGATCTCGTGGTCAGTTTTGCGTTCATTGCCAAGCCTTGCTTCGACCGCCTCTAGCATCCCAGTAATCTCTACTCTTGTTTTTCCTTTAGTCACAAAAGTTGGATCTGCGATCATCTTGCTGATCTGTTGCGCCAGCTGGTTTAGTTTATATGCCTGACGCACCAGCATGAACTCGGCCACCATTCCGCCCATGCTATGGCCGATCAGGACCACCGGCTTATGAGGAGTAGGCCGGTTAGCAATAAATTCAACTGTTGCCGGCAGATCATTGCTGACCAGCGTGTCAAGAAAACAATGCGGGTCAAAATCCCCTTTGTTCCGTCCCAAACCGCGCGGGTCAAAGAGATAAACCCAGCGCCCTTGATCCGCGTGTTCCAGCGCCAGTGATGTCTCATTGTTTAGGTCATAAAATCCATGGTTACAAGCTAAACCAGGAATAAAGAGCACTGAGGGGCTCTGGTCTTTGGTCTTAACCCTGTCTTGGTTAACAATACGGGTAAGGCTCAGTGTCCTGGCGTCCCGTGTCAGGATATGATACTCGCGGTCAATGTAATTGCCCCGGTCTAAAACCCTAAAGCTGCTGCCAAAGAACCCGCGGGCTTGAGCCGCAAAGACATATTCGCGCAGCAGATAATGTTTTTTGGCTTCCCCTAAGAATAGATCTTTTTTATCAGCAGGGATGCCGATGAGTTCCAACAGGTTGTCGATCCGGCGCGGATTAATAAAGATGGCTTCGCCAAAATTTTCAAAATAGCCCATTTCCTGCCCTTGGAGAATTATTTCATTCATGCGCTGGTTGCCGGATTCTTGGCCGCTGGTTTCCTTAACAACATGTTGCAGCGTCGGGCTAAAGCGCAGGGCGGTTTGGGCTTCGATCTGCTCGGGTGGAACCACAAATGATCTTGGCCGGCGCTGGGAAAGCTTTTGCATGCTCTGCCGGCGGGCGGCGCTGGTAAGATCATAGACCAGGTTGCCGTAGCGGGCCGCGCCGCGTAAGACCAGGGATTTTAAATTGTTGCGTATGGCCGGCATCAATATTTACTCGGAAG
>JAHIZU010000285.1 GCA_018814265.1 Candidatus Margulisiibacteriota bacterium
ATATAAATGGCACCGTTTTCTTTCAACACCTTGTTGCAAGCTCCAATCCACTTCCGAGTAAATTGCATATATTCAGGCGGGGACATTTTGTCCCAGACTTCGTTTACCATATACCAATCCCCGCCAGTTTTATTGCCGCGCCATTTTAAGCCATTCCCCGAAAGATTATAGGGTGGATCAGCAAAAATCAGATCAACAGATCCCCCAGGCCAAAAAGGCAATATCTCCAAACAATCGCCTAAATAGATACGATTCTTCTTTAAAGCCCCGGCTTCTTTGTTAATTAGATCGTTCTTGACCATTTTTCAATACAACCTTCGATATGATTTTGCCATTTATCGCCTTCCCCGGCGCCAACTTTATCTTTTAAAGATATGATTTGGTCCAAAAGATCTTTTAATTGCGAAGGGAGAAATCTCTTTTCTTGAAAGATTATCAGCAATCGAATATATTCGCCAACAGTCAACGGCACAATCTTTGGGTAAATCTTTTCGCCCTTAGCATTTTTAACATCGTACATCTTGTAAATATCCGATTCGCTTCCAACATTAAGATGTAAATGGACTGCAGTGCTTACACCTGTCGTGCCCTCGACTCCCAGGGACTTATCTGTATACCTTTTTAGCCCCCTGTTATAATTGGACTAGCTGAAAAGAGAGGAATTACTGAAGGGGGAAACGAAAATGACGCATAGGAAATGGACTGTTGAAGAAAAAATGTCAGTGGTTATGGAAATGTTTCAGAAAGAGCGACCGGTAACGCAGATTTGCAAGTCGTACGGCATCAATGACGCACAGGCCTACAAATGGCGGGACGAGGCTCTGGCCGCTATGCAAGAACGGCTATCCGGCAGAAAAAAAGGGAAAGGAAACGGTTCATGCCAAGGTGAAGTTGAAAGGTTGTTGAAACTGGTTGGTCAGCAGGCTTATGCCATTGAATGTCAAAAAAAAATTGCGCAGGGACTACCACTGTAGCGGAAAAAAGAGCAATGGTTGATCAAATGAAGCAGAAAACGGGGTTAAAGCTGGCGCTAGAAGCTGTTGGGCTTCCTAGAAGCAGTTATTATTATGAAAGGACAGAGAAAAAGGCTGAGTGCCGACAAAAACAGCCGCTTGATCCGACCCTGAAGAATATTTTGCTCTCTCTCAAAGGATACGAATTAACCTTGGGCTACAGAAAGACAATGGATTATATTGATTTCACCTTGAATCGAGGCCATTACAATCATAAAAAAGTTTATCGTCATATGTTTGAGCTAAAAATGCTGCAACCGAAACGACTCAAGAAACAAAGCAAGCCCAAAAGCGAGTTGGCTTTCTACAGCCCGCTTAAGAGTAATGTCAGATGGGAAGCTGATTTGACTTATGTGTTTTATGGCACAGGGACCGCGCATGCTTTTGTGGTAATTGACACTTATGACAAGGAGGTGATTGGCAAATATTTCAGTATGAGGGCAAGAGCTGCGGAAGCGGTAGCCGCGCTCGACCGGGCGGTGGCCAACCGTTTTGGAGATAATGTTCCTGAAGGTTTTAAAGTAACCATGAGGGTAGATCGCGGTTGTCAATATACTGCCGAAGAATTCTGTCTGGCGGCAAAACAAAGGCCATGGTTAGTGATTGAATATTGCGGCGTCCAGGCGCCCAATGACAAGCCATATGTGGAAAGCTGGTTCGCCTGTTACAAGCGCGAAGAAGTTTATCGCAATGACTACCAAAACTTCTGGGAAGCTAAAACAGGGTTTGAATCATACATCAGCTGGTACAACAATATCCGCCCCCACGGTAGCTTGAGGAATATCAGCCCGGCAACTTTCCGTGCCGGCGGGTCTCGCGGATCGAACGTTCAGCTTGAAATGATAGAAAGGCTGGAAACAGAAGAAGTCTCTGCTTTTCAGGGGCTATTTTTGTCCAGAAACTAGGGGGCTTGACCGGAACTTGGTCGAGGTCTAGAGCTGCTACCAAAGCTTCTTCGTACCAATTTGGTCTTTCATTTTGGGAAGGGTTTGCAGGACTTCCTATATGACCCCATGGAGATACTCGTCCTGATCCCCAATGGGTATTAAATCCAACTGGAGGAAATGAAAGTATATCCCATTGGTCTTCAAAACCTAGAAAGGAGAACTCTTTATCAAGACTCTCGCTTACATTTCCCCATGGCTCTACGGCATTATAATGCTGTTTTATTTTATGTAGTGAGTACAG
>JAHIZU010000286.1 GCA_018814265.1 Candidatus Margulisiibacteriota bacterium
AGAACTGATGCAAAAAATCGCAGCCGAGCACGGCACTCCAGTTTTCGTGATTGACCACGAGAAATTGAGAGCCAATTTCCGCGAATTCAGAGAAAAGTTGCCAGAAGTTCAGCCATATGCTGTTGAAATGTTTTGCGGTTCTGCTGCTTCAGCTCGTTGGCAGCTTCAAGGCCAAATTTTGAGATTGCTGACATATCAAACCAGGCAGAAGGCGTATAGGCTATTTCCCCGCCCTGAACAAAAGCCCCTAGAATTTTTCCAGAATTAATCCTGGAAACAAGCTGGCAAGCCTCAAAATCATCTTCCAGCCCGATTACCAGATCATAAGAGCCCAGCTCGCCTCTCTCTTCCCAAATGTAGGATCTGTCGATAAAAGGATTGCTAGTGAGCACCTCGGAAGCGGTTTTTGCCGTTAGCCAATCGATCGCTGCTTCCGGATACTTTTCCCGTAATCCTTTGAGTAGCGAAGTTGTGCGGATAACGTCGCCAATCGCGCCAAGTTTAACAATTAGCACCCTCATAAATATGTTATAATTGTAACATGATTTTGGCAGTCTTTTTAGTTATCACGACCCTCTTCCGGTTAATTGTTGGCAGATATTTTCCGCTAATTGGCGACGAGGCTTTTTACTGGTTATGGTCGCAACATCTTGACCTGAGTTATGTTGACCACCCGCCGATGATCGCCTACTACATCAAAGGGCTTACCCTGATCTTTGGCAATACTGAGCTTGCCATAAGGTTGGGCGCGATTATCCTGGTTACCCTGATCACTTTTCTTGTCTATAAGATCGGTAAAGAATTGTTCGGGGAAAAAGCTGGCCTCATTTCAGCCATAATTTTCAATCTAACTCCGACCTTTTTTGGCGGCGGCATTTTCCTGGTCCCGCAACAGCCTTTTCTGCTTTTCTGGACATTAAGTATCTTTCTTTTTGTTAAACTTATTAAGACCAATCAGGCCAAATACTGGTATCTGCTCGGCTTAACTGTTGGACTGGGGCTGTTAAGCGATTATGTTATGCTGTTATTCTTTCCAGCTGTTGGTCTTTATCTGCTCTTGAATAAAAATCTCAGATTCTGGTGGCAAAAAGCCGCTCCTTATCTTGGCGCCTTGCTGGCCTGCTTGGCGTTCTCTCCGGTGATCATTTGGAACCTGAAACAGGGTTTTACCCCCCTATTCTACTGGTCAGGCAAGATGGGCGGCACGCCAAACTATTTGCAAAACTTTCTCACCTTTGTCTCTCTGGAAATGGTCCTCTATACCCCAATACTCTTGCTGTTGGTCATCTACTTAATTTTCCGCTTAAGAAAATTCGATGATAAAATCACTTTTTTGGGTTGTCTTTCTTTAATGGTCTTCCTGCCATTTTTGCTCATAAGTCCCCTGATGCTAGTGGGCGGGCACTGGCCAGCTGCGGCTTATATCCCGGCCATCCTGTTTTTAGGACAGCTTGCAGGGAAAAAACTCAAATGGCTGGCAGGGCTAACATTATTTTTTGTTGTGTTGATCAATTTTCTGGCCTTCAGCTACTATCTCTTCATTTATCCGACTCCGCCGTCTTTAAAGAGCCAGGAATTCTCCATCAATAAAACCCTGCCGCAATTTCTAGCGGAATCAACGTCCAAAAAAGGACAAACATTCTATCTGGCCAACAACCTGGGGGTTGCTGGCCTGGTTGCTTTTCACGGTAAAGTGAACGTCCACATGGCTCCCGGCAGATTGAGGCAATTTGATATCTGGGGAGAGCCACAAATTAAACGAGGCGACAATATGATTTACTTCGTTCTCAATGAAAAAGAGGTTTATCGCAAATTATTGCCTCTTTTCTCGGAAGTTAAGACCGAGCAGGAAAAAAGGCTTTTTACCAAAGACGCGGATATCCCTCAGAAGACCGAGATTTATCACTGCCTGGGATACAAGGGAGGGATCCTTCCCTGATGAACTCGAATGCCTGCCTGCCGGCAGGCAGGGGGTGAGGGCAAAAAAATGAAAGATCTATCAATCATAATCGTTAATGCCAACAATAAAAAGTTACTTAAGGAATGTCTGACATCAGTTTACCAGGACACGCATAAAATATGTTTTGAAGTTATAGTTGTTGATAATGCCTCAACTGATGGCTCTCCAGCCATGATAACCAGCAAGTTTCCAGAAGTTAAACTGATCGAGAATAAAGACAATCTGGGTTTTGCCAAGGCCAACAACCAGGG
>JAHIZU010000287.1 GCA_018814265.1 Candidatus Margulisiibacteriota bacterium
AAACTGTTAGAGCGAGTTGGTCAGCGCACGGCCGAGAAAATATTTCAGAAGATAACACAGAGCTTAAAGCCGCTAGAAGAAATTTTGTCTGATGGGATGCTGGGCCTGGTGCCTAAGGGTGGGGAACGGGCTTTCCGCCTGTTTCAGGAGCGATTGAGAAAGATCAGCGAACAGGTTGACCAGCCGGCTGAGATGATCAAAACAATTACGGAGTCAAGTTATGAAGATTATTTAAAAACCCAGTATCCGAATTATAGAGAAAGATTGGAAGATTTGGAACAGCTGGGAAGTTATGCTCTCCAATTTAAGGATTTAGAAGAACTATTAAGCGCCTTGGCTTTAGTATCAGGGATTGAATCGGAAACTGTTGTTGAGGGAGGGGAGGCAGATAAGGAAGCTTGTGTCTTAACCACGGTTCATCAAGCAAAAGGTTTAGAATGGAAAGTTGTTTTTGTGGTTTGGTTAGCTGATGGCCGCTTCCCTTCATACTTATCGTTTGGGAAAGAAGAGGAGATGGAAGAGGAGCGTCGGCTATTTTATGTTGCTGTCACTCGAGCCAAGGATGAGCTTTATCTTTCTTATCCATTGATCTACTCTGGCTATGAAGGTGAGGTTTTGATGAAAACCTCGCGTTATTTGGAAGAAGTTCCAGAGAGTTTGTTTGATAAATGGGAGGTTGAGGAATCCTTTGACTCGTCCGCAGTCGGCGGACTCTCTCAGGATGAAGACGAAATCGACCTAAACGATTATCATCAAACAGAAGTCAAAGGAAAAAGCGACGATTTTGAAGCGGTTAGCCTAAATGATCTGGATTTTATGAAATAGGCCCAACTTACCGGGCTGTTTCAGATGGCGAAGAGAATCTTAGCCAATCATACTGGGCTTCCATAGGGTGTCCTGGATAGGCAAAATTACCCAGCCAAGCTTCTACGCCGATTCCGGCCCAGAAGTTAACCGTGATCTTTCCTGGGCGATAAGGGAGCTCGTGAGCTTCAGTGGAAAGATCTTCTGCCACCCGGCGCACTTCTCTGCCATCGATGTACCAAATCAGCGTATCTTCTGACCAAGCTAAGCCGTAATTATGGAACTCCTCGCAAGCATTGAAGTCAAGGTTAATCATGAGTTCATGTTTTCCTCTGCCTTCAACATAGTAGTTGGTTTGAACCTGCTCGCAGTTTCGCCCAAGGATCTCCACGACATCGATCTCGTCATGTGATTCTGAGCCGCTATCGCCGCTGTAAATAAAGAAAGAAGTGTTTAGCCCTTCGCCGGAAGACCCCATGATCCTGGCTTCGTAATAGCCCTGGCCAAAATCTTCCTGAATAGTTCGATATTCTCCTGAGGCATAAGGCAGGCCATCGCAATCAGCCGGGCACCCCTCGTTGTCCAATTGCAAAATCATCAGGCCATCGCGGAAAATTATGTTGTCAGGTTGCCAGGAAACATTAAATGGCTGGCCGTTAGACCAATTGGCCTTTTGCCAGTTAGCATCATCATGAGCTACTAATTCCTGGCTAAGGCTTGGCGGCCAAGTAATCAGCGCGTCAGGCAATGGCGAGGTTGTTTCGGAGGTAATGGAGGGAACATTACTTTGAACATTATTATAGGATCTATTGCAACCAGTTAGGCCAACAGGAGCTGATCCTGTATAAAACTCAACCATGGTTGTTCGTATGGTATCTAATAGGCTCATAATTTCTCCTGCAAAGGGCTAATTATTATTCGGACAAATCTAGGAGAAATTTCAATGGGTAAAGAGAAAGCCGGGACTCGCGCCCCGGCTTTTCACTTTATGTGACGAGGGAAACTAGAATTTATAGCCGACCTGAGCAGTTAAACCGGTGTAGTCCGGGCTAAAGCCGGTTTGGATCGAGCCGTAGCCAACCTCAAAGAACATCTGGCCGCCGTCTGGCCGGCCGCCTTCAATTCCATAGAAGGCTTGATAGCCAGCAGCGCCGCTGACCCTGCCGGTTGTATAAACGTTGTAATTTAAGCCAAGGCCAATGTAGGACCTGAGGCCCTCGGCCTGAGGAGGGTTAAGGCGATAAATGCCGTCAACAATAACCAGTGCGTGTTTGCGTAAAGTTCCAGCAGTGTCATCCCCTTGAGCATAACCAGCTCCGAAGCGAATACTGGTGCGGACCATGTCAAAAGGATCGTGAAACCTTACTTCAGCCACTGCTCCCGGAATACCAGCCAGATAACCTGCTGAAACGCCAACTTGCGGGCTGCGCTGGCGAAGCATCTGACCTTGAGTAGGCCGCGGCATAGGTGGCATTTGCTTTATCATTGGAGGAGGGGGCGGAGGAGGTGGTGGGGGAGCAGCTTGTCCCACGGCGTTAATTAACTCTAGTTCATTTTCGATCCGTTCGATCTCGGCATTGATCAGGGCACGGCGGCGGGCAGTGATCTGAGATGCTTTGATGTTGTCTCTAAGTCTCTTGAGCTTGGCGTTCAGGCCTTGGGCCGCGGCTTGACGCTGTGCCCGGGAGAGGTTTTTTACCCGTTGCTCGATCTTGCTCTTTTGGGCCGGAGTTAACCTGCCACGAGCCTGGACAGGAACAGCCAAGGAGCCAAAAAGCAAACTGAGTGCAACCAAAATAACCATTAAATAACGCATTTATTCTTCCCCCTTAAGATAGAGTGAGCAGATTGTAGCACGCGCCTTGTGATATAATCAAATCAATTATGGGTTTTTCATTGGGGATCATTGGGCTGCCGAACGTTGGTAAATCGACCTTGTTCAATGTACTGTCAACAGCCAAGGCAGAGGTTTCCAATTATCCTTTTTGTACAATTAACCCTAACGTGGGCGTTGTAACGGTACCTGACGAACGGCTTCTTCAAGTGCAAAAGATCATGGGCTCAAAGAAAGCGATCCCCACGGTCATTGAATTTTATGACATTGCCGGCCTGGTAAAGGGGGCGCACCAGGGCGAAGGTTTAGGCAACCAGTTCCTGGCCCAGATCCGCGAAGTTGATGCCGTGGCCCATGTGGTTCGGTGTTTTGCCAGCCAGGAGATAGCGCATGTTTCCGGGCAGGTAAACCCAACCAGCGATATTGAAACCATCAACGTGGAACTCTGCTTGGCGGATTTGGTGCTGGTTGAAAAACGTCTTGAGGAAGCAAGGAATAAAGCTAAGGCGGGCGATAAAAAGCATCTCAAGCAAGCCGATGTTCTGCAAAGGCTTAAGGCAGCGCTGGAAAAAGGGCAGCCCGCGCGCCAGGTAAAGCTTGTTGATAATGAAAAAGATTATCTTAATGATCTGCCTCTGTTGACCCTTAAGCCCGTGCTCTATGTTGCCAACACTGATGAATCTGGCAATCTTGAGCAGGTTGAGCAAATAAAACAACTGGCCCAAGCGACCGGCGACAAAGTCGTCTCAGTTTGCGCCAAGTTGGAGACGGAGATCGCTGAACTGGCGGCCGAAGACGCACAAGCTTTTCTAAAAGAAATGGGGCTAACTGAAGCTGGGCTTAGCCGCTTAATTCGCACTGCCTATGAACTCTTAAACTTGATTACCATTTTTACCGCTAATCAAAAAGAAACCCGGGCCTGGACGGTTGCGCAGGGAACCAAGGTTCCGCAGGCCGCCGGTAAAATCCACTCTGACATGGAACAAGGCTTTATAGCCGCGGAAGTTGTTCATTATCAGGATCTGGTCAGCTGTGGTTCCTATGCCGGGTGCAGAGAAAAGGGCGATCTGCACACCGAGGGCAAGAATTACGCTATTCAGGACGGAGATTTGATTCTCGTAAAATTTGTGGTATAATATCTAACTGCGTCGTAAACGCTTCGGAAACTTGACCCAAGGAGGTTTTTGTATTGAAGTTGTACGAATTAGTGATGCTCTTTGACCCAAATCTGGGCGAAGAGGGTATTGGCGCGATTGTGGCAAAGGTTGAGGATAAAATTAAAAGCTTTGGGGCAGAGCTGGGGAAGACCGAGAAGTGGGGAACCAAGAGGCTGGCTTCCATGATCCTCAAGGCCAGAAAGCTAAAATCAGCTTATTATGTGCTGATTTATTTTAAAGCTGAGCCGTCGGTGCCGGGCAAAGTTCAGAGTTTTCTAAAAATCACCGAGGAAATTGTGCGACATTCGCTTATTCTGGCTGAAGCAAAGCCCCAGGGAGAGATCGAGGGGACCTCGCTGGTGGCTGAGCCAGGGATAGAAGTTGTTAATGTCGGAGAGATCAAGGACGTCAGCGCAGGAGAAGGCAGTGGCGAATCTTAATCGCATAATTTTAGTCGGGCGGCTGGTTACTGATCCAGAGCAGCGTTCGACAATGGATGGGCTGCCCATGGCTAAGTTCCGGCTGGCAGTCAACAGGCCACAGAATGGCACAGATTTTATTGATATTGTTGCCTGGCGCCAGGTTGCAGAGACCTGTGCCGCTAACTTAAAAAAGGACAGCTTGGCTTTGGTTGAGGGCAGGATCCAGATCCGCTCTTTTGAAGATCAAGCTGGCCAGCGCCGCTGGGTAACTGAAGTAGTGGCCAGAAATGTGACGCCACTTGAGAAATCAAACAGTAAAGAGCTAAAAATCGAGACTGGAGCGCCAGTAACCCCGGATGAGGTTGTTGACGACGTTGATCTAGTTAGTGATTTGCCCTTTTAATATATATGTATAACAAAGCATTTTTAATTGGAAATTTAACACGCGACCCGGAACTCCGCTACACGACTTCCGGGATACCAGTTGCCCGCTTTGCTGTCGCGGTCAACAGGATCGGCAAAAAGAACGATAGCGGAGAAAGAAACCAGGAAGTTGACTTTATCAATATCGTTGCCTGGCGCAGGCTGGCCGAGATCTGCGGGGAATACTTGAAAAAGGGCCGGCCAGTGGCAATTGAAGGACGATTGCAGATCAGAGAGTTTCAAGGCAAGGACGGACAAATGCGAACTATGACTGAAGTGGTCGCTGATAACATGCAGATGCTGGGGAGAAAAGATGCAGCGGCTCCCCCACAGGAAGGAAAAGGAAGAGGAGAAGGATTAGGATCGGACGAAGGGGAGAGCGAAATCCCCTTTTAAATATCGGAGGTAGATTAATGGGTAGAGAAAGAAGAAAACCAAAACCAGGCTCGCAGTTCAAACGAAGAAAAAAAAGGAAATGTATTTTTTGCGCTGATCAAAAAACCCTTGATTACAAGGATGTGTCATATGTTCAGCGTTTTATGACAGATCGCGGTAAGATTGCGCCGCGTCGCATGACTGGTTGCTGCGCCCAGCACCAGCGGATGGTTGCCAAGGTTGTTAAGCGGGCCCGCCAGATAGGTCTGGTCCCGTTCTCGGTGGACTAAAATGAAAATCATTCTTAAGAAAGCAGTACCTAGTGTGGGTGACGAAGACAGTCTGATCGAAGTTTCTGAGGGATATGCCAGAAACTTTCTTTTTCCCAGGAAGTTGGCTGGCCCAGCAACGCCGGTGGCTGTCGCGGCTTGGGAAACGCGACGAGTTGAGAGAGAAAAAAAATCAGCCGCCAGAAAAGCAGAGCAGGAAGAGCTGGCCAATAAACTTTCTTCGCTAGAACTGACGATCGGGGTTGATGCTGGCGAAGGCGGCAAACTTTTTGGCTCTGTCACTTCTCAGGATATCGCTACCGAAGTAACCAAGGTAGCCGGGATTGAAATTGATAAGAAAAAAATTGAGTTGAGCGAACCGCTTAAAGCAATTGGCGATTACAGTGTGTCCATCAAACTATTCCAGGACATCACAGCCAAGCTAAAAGTTAAACTCGTATCTAAATAAACATGTCCTCCCTCAAGGATAAGCTAAAATCCTTGCCCGCGAAACCCGGGGTTTACCTCTTCAAAGACAAGCACGGCGTCATCCTTTATGTGGGGAAAGCTAAGTCCCTGCGTAAGCGTGTGGCTTCCTATTTCAATCGCCCCCAGGAAATAAAGACCACCATTTTGTTGGAACGGCTAAGCGATATTGATTACATTCTTGCCGGCTCAGAGATGGACGCGCTCATTCTTGAAGACGAGCTGATCAAAAAATACAAACCACGTTATAATGTTGCTTTGCGTGATGACAAAACCTACCCTTATTTGAAATTAACCTTGAATGAGAAGTGGCCCAGGCTCTTTTTGGTTCGGCGAAAAGAAAAAGATGGGGCGCTATATTTTGGCCGCTTTCAAGGCGGCATGGTGCGCGAAGTGGTCCGCCTGGCCAAGAAGCTATTTCCCATCCGCTGGTGCAAGGAGTCGCCGCTCAAAACGCGCGAACAACCCTGCCTTTATTACCGCATTGGCAGCTGCTCCGGGCCCTGCATTGACAAGATAAGCCAGGCTGATTATCTGGCCCTGGCTCAGGCGATCATCCCCTTGCTGGAAGGAAAAATGGACACGGCGCTGCACAAGCTGCGGCAGCAAATGGAGAAAGCCGCCCAGGAGCAGGATTTTGAGCGAGCGGCCTATCTGCGCGACAGGCTTAAAGTGTTGGAGAAGATGTTAGAGGGCAAAGAATTAGGCAGGGCGCCGGCGCCCCGTCGGCTGGCGGAGATAGAGGAGCTTAAGGCGCGACTAAGGCTAACGGATGCGCCAATGCGCATCGAGGCTTTTGATATTTCCAATATCCAGGGGACAAATGTTGTTGCTTCCATGGTCGCTTTTTATGGTGGGTTGCCGTTAAAAAACGATTACCGCAAATTCAAGATCAGAAGCCTGGGAATGAAGGCTAATGATGTGGCCGCGATCTACGAAGTTGTCAAACGGCGCTATAGCGGCATGTTGGCTGACAAATTGCCGTTGCCAGATCTTATCCTGGTTGATGGTGGGATTGCCCAGGTTAACTCAGGCCTTCGGGCGCTGGTGTCGGCCAAGCAAAAATGCTTGCCAATCATTGGTTTAGCCAAGCGGCAGGAGGAAATATATTTTCCCCAAAGCAACAAACCGCTGGTTTTAGCAAAAAACTCGATGGCGCTGAAGCTGTTGCAGCGGATCCGCGATGAAGCCCACCGCTTTGCTGTAACCTACCACCGTCAGAAGCGATCCAAATCCTTGTTTGCCAGTTGAGAGTATGATATTATTTAATTCCCATGAGGATTTTTGCCGCTTTTCTCCTGCTGATACTTATTTACTCAGCTGCAGACTCAGCTCAGGATCTCTCTGAGGAGCAGAAGCTTGAGCAGATCAATAAGGAACTGCAAACAAGTATAATAAAGCTTGAAAAAACCAAGAAGGAAGAACAGGCTGTTCTGGGACGACTGGTGGTTATCACCAAGGAGCTTAAAAGAACCCAAGGCAATCTTTATCAGGCGCAAAAAAAGATCAATGTGAACGAGTCGGAGATCGGCACGCTGACCGCTGAGCTGAGCGAAACAAAGGAAGACCTGACACAGCGAGAGAAGAAACTTTCCCGGCGCGTTAATGAGGTTTTTAAGAGCAGCGGCGTCAATTACCTTCAGATGCTTTTTACCTCGGGCTCGATGTCAGATTTCTTCAACCGGCTCTATTTTTTTCGCCAGATAATAAATTATGATGCAGAGCTGGTCCAGTCGGTGCGGGCCGACGTTCGAAAGGCAAAACAGAAACGGGCCTCGCTGCAGACGAAAACCAGTGAGATCCGCTCTCTGGCCAAAGCGATCAGCGTGAAAAAGGACGCGATCGCGGAACAGGCGGCTGAGAAGAACAAGATCTATAAATCTTTGCAGCAACGGCGCAAAGAGTACGAAGCCCACGTTGCTGAGCTGGAGAAAAGCTCCAAGGAGCTCGAGGTCCTGATTTTAAAGCAAATGGCTGCCCGTAAGGGAGCCAAGGTTCGGGGCAGCGGAGCTATTGCCTGGCCCTTGCGTGGCAGGATTACATCGCCGTTTGGCTATCGCCGCCATCCGCTGTGGGGCGGCAAGCATATGCATCGCGGCATTGATATCGCCGGCAAGCATGGGGCAACGGTCAAGGCGGCTGATTCCGGCGAGGTGATCTTTTCCGGCTGGTGGGACGGCTACGGTAAGGCGATTGTTATCGATCATGGCCGCCTCACCACAACTGTATACGGGCATTTGTCAAGAATTTATAAGGGAGTCGGCGCGATAGTGGCCAAGGGGCAAACCATTGGCCTGGTTGGCAGTACCGGCTATTCGACCGGTCCCCACCTGCACTTTGAGGTGAGGAAGAACGGCAAGCCGGTCAACCCGATGGAATTTTTGAATTAATAAGGAGGAAAAAATGTTTAATTTGAGGACGATTAGAAATATGTTATTGGGATCTGTGATTTTGGTAATCGGGGTTTCCATCTTCGGACAAGTGCTGGCTCAGGGCGACCTGGAAAGGAAGCTGGAAACCTACCTTCAGGTCTTAGACATTGTTAAGCATGATTTTGTGGAAAAGGATGTCGACGACCAAAAACTGGTTTACGGCTCGATCCGGGGATTGCTCTCGGCGCTTGATGATCCCTATACCCGTTTTGTTGAGCCCAAGTCCTATAAGGAAATGAAGATCAGGATGAGCGGCAGCTATTCTGGGATCGGCATTTATATCGGGATTAAAGAAAAACTGTTGACCGTTATTTCTCCAATAGATGGGACGCCGGCCGACAAGGCAAAGCTTAAGGCTGGCGATAAGATCGTAACCGTTGATGAAAAACCCACTAAAGATATGGCGCTTGAGGAGGCAGTCAGCTTGATCCGGGGGCCGCGGGGAACCAAGGTTAAATTGGGCATTCAGCGTAAAGGCTGGAAGGAACCCAAAGATTATGAGATCGTGCGCGAAAATATCAAGATCAAAAGCGTCAACAGCAAGATCATGCAGAAAGACATTGCCTATATTAAGCTGAATACTTTTGAAAACCTGGCCTCAGCGCAAGAATTTGAAAAAGCCCTGCGCCAGGCCAGAACAGCCAAGGGGCTGATCATTGACCTGCGAGGGAATGGCGGCGGCTTACTGCAAAGCGCCATTGATATTGGCAGCATGTTTATTGACCGCGGAGTGATCGTCCAAACAGTTGACCGCGAAGGCCGTAAAGAGCAGCTCGAGTCAAGCGGTCGAGTGCTCTGGCGAAAGCCAACAGTGGTGCTGATAAACGAGGCCTCGGCCTCGGCGTCTGAGATCCTGGCCGGAGCGCTGCGCGACAATAAAGTGGCAACGCTGGTAGGCGTACACTCTTTTGGCAAGGCTTCGGTGCAGAATGTAAGACGCTTAAACGACGGTTCAGCCTTATTAGTTACCATTGCCAAGTATCTTACCCCAAGCGGCGAGGACATTAACAAGAAAGGGATTCAGCCTGATATTGAAGTTTTGGTCCCTACCGAAGAAGCGAGCGCGAATGGCGAAACCGAGCCCGAACCACTGCTGCCGGATGAAGCAGAGGGGGAGGATATCCAGCTTCAGAAAGCGTTAGAGATTATCAGGTCGATGATCAGGGCTACGGCCAACGGGTAATATGGAAAATATCGCTGAGATTGACAAACAAGGCATGCTCGAGACAGTTGCGAACACACCCGAGATGTTGCTTGATGCTTTAACGCTCGCCCCGACTGGTTCTTTGAAAAAAAGCAAAAAAGTCAAGCAGATCGTGTTGGTGGGCATGGGTGGTTCAGCGATCGCCGGCAACATCATTTCCGACTTGATCTGGGACAAAGCTCAGCAGCCGGTTTTTGTTAATCGCGGCTATAAACTGCCGGCTTTTGTCAGTAATGAAACACTGGTTTTTGTGCTTTCATATTCCGGCAACACTGAGGAAACGTTGGCCGCTGTTAAGCAAGCCAGCGAGCTCAACGCAAAGATCATTTGTGTGACCTCTGGAGGAAAACTCAAAGAGCTGGCTGAAAGCAAGGGTTACCCGCTTTATTTGATCCCGACTGGTTATCAGCCACGGGCGGCGCTGCCGTACTTGTTGGTCCCGGTTTTAGCCAGCCTGGAGCTGCTTGGCTTCCCTTCAGCTAGCCGCCAGCAAATTGAAACGGCTGCAGAGCTACTTAAGAAGTTGAGAGGGGAATATGGGCAACCCGGGCAAGACCGGATCAACCCGATTGAACAGCTGGCGACCAAACTGGTTGGTAAAATACCGGTGATCCTTGGTGTTAAGGGAACAAGTGGAGCTGCCGGCTTAAGGCTTAAGACCCAGCTGAATGAGAACAGCAAAACAACGGCGCTATTTAATATTTTTCCCGAATTAAACCACAATGAAATTGTCAACTTGGCCGCTGCGGAACGGG
>JAHIZU010000288.1 GCA_018814265.1 Candidatus Margulisiibacteriota bacterium
AATTAACCAATCACGAAGCTTATAATTTACTTTCCACTCCCCAATACCTTGTTCAACTAACCAGTCACCAATATTTTTCAATCCTTCAGGTGAGGGTTGGCCATCAAATTGGGCTGAATTAACCATTATTCCTTCGTCAACAAAGGCATCTTTCATCTCTTCCGGACTTTGAACTTTGGACGTTGGACTTATTACGACTTTGGTTGGCAAATTGTGCATCCTGGCAAACTCAAAATCTCTTTGGTCGTGGGCAGGAACTGCCATCACCGCGCCAGTTCCGTATTCCATGAGCACATAATCAGAAAGCCAGATAGGAATTTCTTCGTTGTTGGCTGGATTGATTGCATAAGCGCCAGTAAAAACTCCTTCTTTGGCTGTGCTTTCTTCTCTTTCATGTAAAGTTTCATGCTTAACTTTTTCTTTAAACTTTTTAACACTTGCTTGATACTGTGTCCCTTCGGTGAGTTTGTCTACAAAAGGATGTTCAGGAGCCAAAACCATATAAGTTACACCGAATAAGGTATCAGGGCGAGTTGTATAAATAATTAAATCCTTGGTTTCGGATTTCGGGTTTCGGATTTTGAATTTTATTTCTACACCGCAAGACCTGCCAATCCAGTTCCTCTGCATGATCTTAACTGGTTCGGGCCAGCCTTTTAGCTTCTCGATATCCTCAAGAAGCCGATCAGCATATTGAGTGATCTTCAAGAACCACTGTTCTAGGGCTTTTTCTTCAACTAGGCTGTCACAGCGCCAGCATTTTTCCTCTTTAACTTGTTCATTCGCTAAAACCGTTTGGCACTTTGGGCACCAGTTGACTTTGGCATCTTTGCGATAGGCCAGGCCTTGCTCAAAGAACTTTAGAAACAGCCATTGAGTCCATTTATAATAATCTTCTTTACAGGTTGTGACTTCGCGGCTCCAATCATAACTAATACCCAGTCGTTTTATCTGTTTTGTCATGTGAGCAATGCATTGCCTGGTCCATTCTTCAGGGTGGGTGCTGTGTTTGATGGCGGCGTTCTCCGCCGGCATGCCAAAAGCGTCCCAGCCGATCGGCTGGAGGACATTAAAGCCTTGCATTCTCTTATACCTGGCGATCACGTCTCCGATGGCATAATTGCGGACATGTCCCATGTGAAGGTTCCCGGAAGGATAGGGGAACATTACGAGATCGTAAAACTTTTGTTTTTCAGTTTTTTCGTTTTTTGCTTCTTCAGTTTGGTTGAGCTTTTGCTTGTCCCAGGCTTGCTGCCATTTGGGTTCTAATTGTTGGGGATTATATTGGCCCATATGTTCGTTAATTCTAGCAAAAATGCCCGCGAAATGCGAGATTTTTGTGAAATTCCTTCCACTTTTTAACGATATATATGGTGAAGAATACTTAAGAGTATCAGGAGGAAACTTATGGTTCAGGGAATAGGTCCAAGAGACCGGGCCCCATTGAAAGTTATTAACTTTGCCGCCGCCGTATTAGCCAGAAGAATAGCAGATAAAAGGAGAAGCCTGTTATCTTTGTCACAGACCCCGCCAATCGGAAGAGCTACCTATGCGACCTATCCCCACGACAATGTTGCCTTCCACGTAATAGCTGTAGAAAGGACGTTTTCCGCAGAGGCCGTAAGGAAGATGGAAGAACTATATCAGGAGATCGCACCAGCATCTTTTATTATTCAAGGGAGGAATGAAATCATTCCTGAGATCAAATTTGCGAGATTTATCGCAAAAGAAAGCAAGGCGTCTGTTTGTGAGATTTTTGTTTCACCCAACGACAAGGTTGTTTCTGATCTTGCCGGGATTGAAAATGGAGATAGTGTAAGGGCAATGGTAGCTGATTGGGCTGAATTTGCTCAGATTGATGTTCCAGGGGCATCCACCAATAGGGCACAAGCGGATATAAAATTACTAAGAGAAATAGCCAAAGACCTAAGCTGGCACAGGCTGCAAAGATCAGGGCTTAGAGGCAGGGTGGCAGTGCTGGTAAGTTCTGACCTGGCTGAAATTTTTGGCAGAGATTATCAGCCAAAACATCGATTTTCTGATGCTGAGATGCAAAGGGTTGAAGAAAGGCTTGGGGCCCGGGAATCTGATAGAGAGTTGTCTGCTGCAGAGCGGGAAAAAAACAATTAGACTGGCTATAGGATTTTGTGAGGTCATGAATTATGTTCAGTTGATGGAAGAAATGGCGAATATAGATAAAGATCCGAGAAACGAAATTGCCCTAAAACGCCAGGAAGCGCTTTTGGCAACATTTTTAGTTCATTATGAGAAAATGGAAAAAGGGGAAGCCAGGTCTGCGGCTAGGGATGTTTTTGAGACCGGCATACAGGGAGGGGAGCGAATTTACAGGGAATCCTTGCTGGAAGAGCTGCAAGAGGGAAAAGAGAGAGAGAACATTATGATAATGGGTAATTGTGTGAGGATTTTGTATGAAAAGGGCTTGGAACAAGACATAGGAATACTTAAAGGTTATCTGGAATGGCTGATTGAAAATAAGAGATCGTTTCGGGCCTGCAGCCTGGCAAAATGGCTTTACAGGGAGGATGACCCAGATGCGGGAAAGCGGGCATATTTAAAAGAAGTAATACAGGCTCATGCCGGCTCTTAATTACTTCTTTTTTTCTCTTTTTTTCGGCTTTTCTTCCTGAGCTTTTGACTTTGGTGGTTCTTCTGTTTTTGCCGGAGCAGCTTTAGAAAGCTCGCCGGTCTTTTCAAAAACAAGCTTGTCTCCTTCGGCCTCGGCCTTGATTTTGTCTCCAGGCTTAAACTTTCCTTCAATAATCTGATTGGAAAGCGGATTCTCGATTAAGCGCTGGACAGCGCGGCGTAAGGGGCGGGCGCCGAATTTTGGTTCATAGCCTTCTTTAACAATGATCGCCTCAGCCGCGTCAGTCACTTCCAGCTCCATTTCCTGGAGCTTAACCTGTTTTTGAACGTCGGCGACCATCAAACCGGCAATTTGTTTTAATTCATTTTCAGTCAAGGGGTGAAAAACAATTATTTCGTCAATACGATTCAAAAACTCAGGCCGAAAGTCTTTTTTCATGGCATCCAAGACCGTGTCTTTCATTTTATCGTAGGTTGCTTCCCGGTCTTCTCGGGCCATGAAACCAATCGCGCCTTGTTCCACGATCATTCTCTGGCCAACGTTCGAGGTCATAATGATAACAGTGTTTTTAAAGTCAACAACGTGGCCCTTGGCATCAGTTAATCTGCCGTCTTCGAGTATCTGAAGCAGGACATTAAAAACATCCGGATGGGCTTTTTCAATTTCGTCGAACAGGATTACTGAATAAGGTTTTCGGCGGACGGCTTCTGTTAGCTTGCCGCCTTCTTCATAGCCAACATAGCCTGGAGGCGCGCCTAATAATCTGGAGACAGTGTGTTTCTCCATGAATTCAGACATGTCCATGCGGATCAGGGCGTCCTGAGTGCCGAACATGAACTCAGATAAGCGGCGGGCAACCTCGGTTTTGCCCACGCCGGTTGGTCCGGCAAAAATAAATGAGCCAACAGGGCGGGCTGGCGGTTTTAGGCCAGCTCTGCCGCGGCGAATAGCTTGGGAAATAGCCCTGACCGCGTCATCCTGACCAATGACCCGCTTGTGCAGGTCTTCTTCCATGCGGGTCAGCTTTTCAGTTTCTGCGGCAGTCAGTTTGACCACAGGAATACCTGTCCAGTCAGAGACGATCTCAGCAATATCCTCTTCAGTGACCATGGCATTGCCGTGTTCAACTTCAGTTTTGTGTGTTTCTTCCAGGGTCTTAAGCTTTTTTTCCGCTTCAGTGATCTTGTCCCTGATCTTGGCAGCTTCTTCATACTTCTGATGGCCGAGGGCGGCTTCTTTTTCGTGATAAGCTTTTTCAATGGCTCGTTTTAAACCTTGGATGTTCTTAACCGGAGAGAGCAGGCGCAGTCTGACCTTGGCCATGGCTTCATCCATTACGTCAATGGCCTTGTCCGGCAGAAACCGGTCAGAAATATAACGGTGGGATAGTGATGCCGCGGCGATCAGGGCGGCATCAGGGATCTTGACGTTGTGATGCTCTTCGTACTTGTCGCGGATCCCTTTTAATATATCTATAGTTAAATCCACCGAAGGTTCGCTGATCAAAACCGGTTGGAATCTGCGTTCCAGAGCAGCATCTTTCTCGATATGTTTGCGATATTCGTCAAGCGTGGTCGCGCCGATAACCTGCAGTTCGCCTCTGGCCAGGGCTGGTTTTAGCATGTTGCCAGCATCAATGGCTCCTTCAGCGCCGCCGGCTCCGACCAAAGTGTGTAGCTCATCAATAAACAGGATGATCTGGCGCTTTTTAGCCAGGATCTCGTCGAGTATTTTTTTGACCCGGGCTTCAAATTCACCCCGGTATTTGGTGCCAGCGACCATGCCGCCCAGGTCCAGGGAGATGACTTGTTTGTCCCTCAGCACATCAGGCACGTCACCTTTAATAATGCGCTGGGCTAAACCTTCGATAATTGCGGTTTTTCCCACTCCCGGGTCACCCAGCAGGGCTGGGTTATTCTTGGTCCTGCGCGAAAGGATGCGCATTACCCGATCGATCTCTTTTTGCCGGTTGATGACCGGATCAAGCTTGCCTTCTTTTGCCATAGCGGTCAAGTCCCGGCCAAAACTGGCTAGGGCTGGCTTAGTTTTGCGTGGCGGGGCGCCTAAGCCTAAGCCTGGAAATCCAAACATGCCTCCGCCGCCTTGTTGTTCAAAGCCTTCTGGTGGAAATTCTTCGGGCCCGAATTCTTCTGGCGGACCGGCTTCTGAGCCAAAAGCTTTTTCTGCTTCAGCAATTATCTCTTTGGCGACCAGGTCAAAGGTAATCTTTCTTTTGTGGAGCGCCTGGGCAGCAAGGCTTTCGCCTTCGCGGATCACGCCCAGCAGAATATGCTCAGGGCCAACATAGTTGAAGCCAAGTTCGCGGGCCGCGTTATAGGCTAATTCCAGGACTTTTTTGGCGCGGGGCGAAAGGACGATCTTCTCCGGGGAACCTTCGCCGTGGCCGATCAAAGATTCCACGTCGGAAAAAAGGTTGACCGGGTCAGCCCCGAGTTTTTGCAGGACTTTTGAGGCTAAACCTTCTTCTTTGATCAAGGCCAGCAGGATGTGTTCCGTTCTGACATGGTCGTGGCCTAGCCTTTTTGCTTCTTCCGAGGCCAGGTGGAGGACTTTTTGTGCTTCATCTGAAAAATAATCATAAAAACGTTCTGAGGGACGCCGCTTAAATAATGAGGCAAAGATATCCGGAAATTCAAAAAAACCTGGAAAGCCCAGCTCATCAAAACCGCCTAAGGTTCCTCCGCCCGGCATCAGGCCTTCTTCCATGGCGTGCTGGGCGCAGAGGTGCCTGGTAGTTTTTTTGCCATTAACGATCTTTGTCACGTGGACTGAGGCTGGCTGGCCGCAGACCTCGCAACGGTAGCCTTTGTTTCGTTCAGCCATTGTTTTTCTCCTTTTGAATTAGAACACTCATTTTAGCATCTCATCAAGCATGCTTTCAACCTCGATGTGGAAACGCTCGGCCATTTTCAGCATGGCCCTGACCCCGGCCAGGGTCAATCCCCATTCAGCCATTAAAGAGTTGAGCCTTTTGATCTTGGTTAGATCATGCTGGGAGTATAGCCGATATTTTTTTTGCGTTCTCTTGGGCTGGACCAGCTCTTCTTCTTCGTAAATTCGCAAAGTGCGGGGGTGACAGCCGATAAGTTCGGCCGCCACGCTGATCGTGTAAACAGGTTTGTGGCTATCATGCAGCCAGCGATACATGCTTAATCAGCCTCCCTTGGGTTTTTAGCTAACCTTGACATTTTTGGCATTATAAACCTTGTCAATGATCTTGTCAAGGTTCTCAAGGAGCCTGAGAATGAACTTCTCGGCTCCTTGAGTTTATGGAACCGAGACGCACCTCGACTTCGCTCGGTGCTGCCCTGAGCTTGCCGAAGGGTTTAGTCTCAGGTTCCATTTGCAAGTGA
Source organism: Candidatus Margulisiibacteriota bacterium (assembly GCA_018814265.1). Classification (GTDB taxonomy): domain Bacteria; phylum Margulisbacteria; class WOR-1; order O2-12-FULL-45-9; family O2-12-FULL-45-9; genus JAHIZU01. Next base: position 5,983 of record JAHIZU010000288.1, read on the forward strand.
ACAATTTGCGGTATATAATTAAATCAAAAAGGAGAGGATAATATATGTGGATCTGGGTTGTTTTGGCGGTTGTTGCGGTTTTGGTTCTTTGGGTTGTCGGGGTATTTAATCGTTTGATAGTCTTGCGTACCCGGGTTGAGGAAGCCTGGGCTGACATTGAGGTCCAATTAAAAAGACGATATAATCTGATCCCCAATTTAGTTAATACGGTTAAAGGCTATGCTGGCCATGAAAAAGAGGTTTTTGAAAAAGTAACCCAGGCCAGGGCTTCGGCCATGGGCGCGACAGGCATGGCGGACAAGGCCCAGGCAGAGAATATGCTATCTTCTACCTTAAAGTCCTTATTTGCGGTGGCAGAAAACTATCCTCAGCTTAAGGCCAATGAAAACTTTATGCAATTACAAAAGGAATTAACGGATACCGAGGATAAGGTCCAGTATTCACGCCGGTTCTATAACACCAATGTCAGGGACTACAACATTAAGACCCAGACCGTGCCTTCGAACGTAATCGCCAACATGTTTGGTTTCAAGAAAAAGGACATGTTTGAAGCTGAAGCCGCGGCCAGAGAAGTGCCGAAGGTTCAGTTTTAAAGTTTATTATCTGATCATTTGTTTAAAAATATCAGATTACCAGAGCATCAGAACTGGAGTATCAGATAAACAGAGAATCAGAAAAATCTGATGTTCTGATATTCTGATTTTCCAGCTCTGGTCATCTGACTGTCTGATAATCTTACACATTGAAAGCATCAAATATTAGTAAACTAATAATAGATTTATGCCAGAAGTTTCACGATTAAACATTTACACCCAGATCGACTCCAACCGGAGAAAGACCTTCTTTTTTGTCCTGGGCTTTATTATTTTTATTGTGCTACTGGGTTGGGTCATTGGTTTAGCGCTGGATGAACCTTATCTTATTCCTGCGATGGCTTTTCTGATCGCGGCTGTTTCTGCGTTTTTTAGCTATTATTACAGCGATAAAATGGTTTTGGGGATCTCAGGGGCAAAGGAGATCAAGAAATCAGATAATCCGGATCTTTATAATCTTGTAGATAATCTTTGTATTGGAGCCGGGCTGCCAATGCCCAGGCTTTTTATTATAGATGATACCGCGCCCAATGCCTTTGCCACTGGCCGGGACCCAAATCACGCGGTTGTGGCAGTAACCAAGGGCCTGCTGACGAAACTCAACAAAACCGAACTCGAAGGAGTGATTGCCCACGAACTTTCCCACATTGGCAATTATGATATAAGGCTGATGACGATCGTCGCGATCCTGGCGGGTACAGTTGTCCTGTTATCAGATCTCTTTTTGAGATGGACCTGGTGGGGTGGCGGCCGGCGCCGCAGCAGCAGTAAGAGTAGCGGGCAAGCCCAGCTGGTCATTTTTGTGGTAGCGATCGCCTTAGCGCTTCTTTCACCGCTTATTGCCCAGATCATTAAACTGGCAATCTCGCGCAAACGAGAATTTCTAGCTGACGCTAACGGAGCATTGATCACCAGGCATCCAGAAGGCCTGGCCTTGGCGCTGGAAAAGCTGACCGCAGATCCAGAGCCCTTGGAAGTTGCTAATAAGGCGACGGCTCATATGTATATTATTAATCCCCTGAAAGAGTTTGAAGGCACAAGTCGCGGCTGGTTTTCCAAAATGTTCTTGACTCACCCGCCGATCGAAGAAAGAGTGGCCAAGCTGCGGGCGATGTGATCAAAAGCCCGGGTCAAAGAGCTTGTCCGGCAAGCCGGTATTTATCTTCATGTTTTCCCCGCGCAGTTTTATGCTCATGCCCACCAGGATATTGCCGGGAAAAACAACAGCGCTCTCGCCTTGGAAGCCGGTTGGCACCCAGATATCCTTGATCTTTTCATAATCAATTTTAATTTGGCCTTTTAAGCGTTCGTTAACAAGCTTAACGTCTATTTCCCGCAGCAGAAAATCTTTTCGATCAATGTAGAAAAAAACCTTGCGGACATTTGTTAGCCGGCCGGGTTTAGGGATTCCTTCGAGCAAAAACATGCCTTGGTTTTCTTGGACTATGGAAAGAACAAAGTTTTCAGCCAGCAGATTAGGGGTAAAACCCGAGTTGAAATCTATGGCGTCGATCAATTTTACATACCATTTTTTCCCTTCTGCGTCGATTTTGCGTATGCGGTTGCCCCGGGCAAAATAAGTGATCTTATCCATGGTTGTTTTGATCCGGTCCGGCGATTTGTAGTACCCCTGGCCCTTAACCTGGCGCAGGCCGGTGCAGCCAAGTAAGTGGATGTTGTAGTCCAGAGATATATCGGCGCTGGCATCTTTGATTTTTAGGAAGTTTTCATTAACCCTTTTTAAAATATCAGCAGGAGTTATTTCTACAGCAGAATCTAAGGCTCCTGCTAATGTTTGCGATAAACAGCTGATTATTAGGATTAAGCAAAATATTTTGTATTTCACGCTTTTATTATAACACTAAAATTATTGAAATCTTTAGGAACTTTTGGGGATATATTTGTATGCATGTAATGTTTAATATTGTTGCTCCGGCCATATCAAGGAATCTGGCCAGAAACACGGGATTGCCGGCCGGCTTAAAAGAGCTTTGCCGGCTGCCGGAGAGGAAGATGGTGCTGGTAGACAATTCAAAAAGATTTCCAGGAACGTCCATGGTTCTTTTCCCCGGTTTTGTGGTTCCTTTTGAGGCTGAGATTGAAAGAATTGATATAAACCAGATTAATGAGGTTATTGTGAAATTATCTCCTGAGGCTGGGGAAGATCAGATATTCTTGTCTGAAAAGGAGATTCTTTTAAGCTTGCCTGAATTGGAAGGCATTCCCCGAGTTATTGAAGCTGGGAAAATACAAGCAAGCTATATAGTAGCGAGAAAATTTGAAAAAGTCGTTGATGAGCGGCCATTTATTATTATGCCAAAGCTGGCTGGAGAAGATGTTGATGCCCTTACCTTAGCTCCATGGCAAAAGGGCCTTCCCAAACGGGCAGGGCTGGCCCAGCTTGCTACCACTGTTTTCCCAGGCCTGGCTGAGCGCCTGGCCAGCCTTCATGCGCATGATTTGGTCCATCGGGATGTCAAGCCCAATAACGCGATGTTTGATCAGGAGAGCGGCTTAGTAAGTGTAGTTGATTTTGGCCGGGCAAACTGGCTTAAGGCTGAACCCAGAACAGATGTTGGGACCTTTGGTTTTTATCCGCCGGAGCTGGAATTAGAAAAATCAGAAAAAGAAGACATTCGAACTGATGTTTATGGCTTGGGCACAACCTGTTTTACGGTTTTAACGGGCAGGCCGGGGATTCTTTACGATAATATGGACAATGTTTGGAATTACGATTGGACGGCTTTTATGTTTGTCTCCAGAGAAAAAGTTATGCGGCAATATTATGAGGCAATCAAAGGGTATGGTTCTTTGGGCCATGGGGAGCTTGCTTTACGCAGTAACATGCCGGCCGAACTTAAAGAAACGGCTTTAGGTAAATATTTAGCGCGCCTCTTTCATCCTGTCAAGGAAAAACGTCCTGCTAACATGCAAAGAGTTGTCCAGCAATTGCGGCAATTGGGCGGGCAATTACTCGAGTACGAAATTTGGGGTTAAACTTGCACCTCACACTTGAATAGAATATAATTATCTCACGATGGTGCTCCCAAAATTTTCTGAATTACCAGACAGGGATGGCCACTTTGGCCAATTCGGCGGCAGGTTCGTGCCGGAAACCCTGATGGCGCCGCTGGAAGAATTGACCGAAGCCTATCTTTTAATTAAGGATGATCCCAAGTTTAAGGATGAAGTAGCATATTACCTTGAACACTACGCCGGCCGGCCTACGCCGTTATTTTTTGCCGAAAGATTAACCGAACAATTAGCTGGCCCCAAGATTTACCTCAAGCGCGAAGATCTGGCTCATACTGGCGCCCACAAGATCAATAATACCATTGGCCAGCTTCTGCTGGCAAAAAGGATGGGCAAGAAAAGAATCATTGCGGAAACCGGGGCAGGGCAGCATGGGG
>JAHIZU010000289.1 GCA_018814265.1 Candidatus Margulisiibacteriota bacterium
GGTGGTTTTGCCGGCGCCGGAAGGACCGACAATAAAGATAAATTCTTCTTTGCCGATATTAAGATTGATGTTAAAAAGGACTTCTATCCCGTTGTGAAAAGACTTGGAAACATTAACCAGCTCAATCATGATTTTATTTTACCAAAAAAAAGAAACAATGTCGAATATTATCCTCACCCCTGCCTGCCGGCAGGCAGGCCCGCCAGCGCTTAAGACTCCTCCCCCTCTCCATCTACGATGGAGAGGGGGCATAAGAAAAAAGTTAACGTTAAAGATAAAATTGGGGGTGAGGTTTCTTACGCGTAAAGCGGGAACTGCTGACAAAGCTCTTTCACCCTGGCAGAAACTTCCTTTTTAATGTTAGCATCGGAAACCTTGCTCAGGGTTTTGCCGATCAGGTCAGCAACCAGTTTCATTTCCCCTTCTTTCATGCCGCGAGTGGTCAAAGCCGGCGTGCCGATCCGGATACCAGAGGTTACAAATGGTTTTTCCGGATCAAAGGGAATAGTATTCTTATTGACAGTAATGCCAACCTCATCAAGAACCTTTTCAGCGATCTTGCCCGTGATCTTTTTTGGCCGCAGGTCAACCAGCACTAAGTGGTTGTCCGTCCCGCCGGATACCAGGCGAAAACCATTTTTCAGCAAGCCTTCTGCTAAGGCTTTAGCGTTCTTAACGATCTGCTCAGCATATTTCTTATATTCCGGTGTCATGGCTTCTTTAAAACAAATAGCCTTGGCAGCTATGATGTGCTCTAAAGGCCCGCCCTGGTTCCCGGGAAAAATAGCCTTATCAACCTGTTTAGCAAATTCTGCTTTACACAGGATCAACCCGGCCCTGGGACCTCTCAAGGTCTTATGAGTGGTTGAAGTGACAACTTCTGAGACTGGAACCGGTGAAGGATGAAAACCAGTAGCAACCAAACCAGCTATATGAGCAATATCAACTAATAGAACTGCCCCTACTTCATCGCAAATCTCGCGGAACTTAACAAAATCAATAATTCTAGGATAGGCTGTAGCGCCGGTTACGATCATTTTCGGCTTATGTTCTTTAGCCGCGGTCCGTAGAGCGTCAAAATCAATGGTCTCGGTATCTTTCTTAACCCCATAGGAACTAAAATTAAACAAGATGCCGGAAGCGTTTACTTTACTGCCATGGGTTAAATGTCCGCCATGGGAAAGATTTAGCCCCATGACATGGTCGCCGGGTTTCATAAATGCCATATAGGCGGCGATATTGGCTTGTGAGCCGGAATGCGGCTGGACATTAGCGTGGTCAGCACCGAATAATTTTTTAGCTCTTTCAATCGCCAAGGACTCAGAAACATCAACACAATGGCAGCCGCCGTAATAACGCTTGCCAGGATAGCCTTCAGCGTATTTATTGGTTAGAACCGAACCACAAGCTTCTAGAACAGCGCGTGAGGTAAAATTCTCTGAGGCGATCATCTCCAAGTTGGTTTGCTGGCGATTTAATTCATCATCAATTGCCTTGGCAATTTCCGGATCAACTTTTCTCACATGTTCGATATTAAAATGCATAGTTCAGACTCCTTTCTTCTTTTTAATATATTATAACACACCTCACCCCCGCCAGCATCTAAGTCTCCTCCCCCTCTCCATCGTAGATGGAGAGGGGGAAACCCGAATCCCGATGAAATCGGGATGAGGGAGGGGGTGAGGATAAAAAGAAAAAGCCCCCGACCTGCCTGCCGGCAGGCAGGTTTCTCGGGGGCTTTACTCTTAGCGATAAAACTGTCAGTTACTGAGCAATAAAAGATACGACAACTGACTGCGAGAAGGTCCCGTAAGTATGCAGGGTGATCCTTACCCAGTATTGCTGTCCAGCTGTCAAAGAAGTTGACAACGTGCAGGTCGCGGTATAAGCATCGGTCAAGGCTTGAGCCAACTGGGTGTAAATGTCTTCCAGCGCACCCAATGCCCGGATTTGATCCGCCGACATGACGGACAAGCCAGTTACACCAACAATCACTTCATGATAAGACTCACTGGTACCAGTTGTGGCCAGTGCAATTCTTTGCAGCGGCGCGCGGTTTGAGCTGGCCTCTGAAGAAGTATCAAACAAACCAACTGTATAAACCGGCAATCCAGCAGCAATTGCTTCGGTAGTTACATCATATTCTGTTTTACTACCATAATTATTTGCACCGTCAGTCATGGCGATGACACCCCTGACATAGTTTGTTGAATTAACAGCTGCTGTTTCAGTAATACCAGTTGAGGCTCCGGTAAAGAAAGCTGTGGAGCCGCCATAAGGTGCTTCTACACTAGCGGCAATTTTCAGCACATTCTTATCAGTAGTCATTGCCGCCTCAATTGAAACAACGCTATCAAAATTAATGATCGCGGCCTGACTGTCATTTGACATTAGATCAATGAATATATCGGCAGCAGCTTCTAAGGTCCTGACCTTAGCATCCCCTGGTGATAAGGGATCCATCATGCTGCCGCTCTTATCCAGAACCATGCCTACAGCAATCGGTTTGGAGGTATTAGCACCTGAAGATAAAACATTGATAACTACAGTCCCAACTAAACCAGCCGCTGAAATACCACTGCTGCCAGGGTTAGAATCATAAACCTCAATCGAGACATTGCCGCGAGTTATGTTGGTTAAGGTGGTGCTAGCTTGATCAACCGCCAGGAAGTTCAGACTTAAGGTATTACCTGTCCCAGTAGTGCTGCCGCCAGATAACGTAACACTTGTCGTGCCGGATGGCGGATCAGCTGGAGTCGTGCTATCGTTTGGATTAACAGGATCACTAGTAACCGTGGAACAACCAGCAGCAAAAAACATAGAAGCAACCAAGCAAAAAACCAAAAAACCTATTTTTCTTTTCGTCATCGTTTACCATCCTTGAAATTTAATCTGGCTTATTATAGATCGTTAATTATAAAACGTCAACTTAAAACTTATAAACCCCTGCGGCTGTCAACCCCAGAGCGGTATTATAACCAATTTTGACCTTAATTTTGCCAAAGGTTGTCCCGCCAAAGATCCCGGCGCCAAAATTGCTGCCGCCAATGTTGCCGGAAACACCGGGAACACCACTAACTGTTTTAGAATAATTTGCCAAACCTGCTTCCAAACCAGCAAAATTATTTCCCAAAGGCATTATCGCGGCCACGTCAGCAATAACAATTGAAAAAGAGTTGCCAATCGCATACCCGGCTTCAAAAGCCAAATCAATATTTTGGGCAACTGGCAAAAGATACCCTGCCCCCAGGGCCAATGAGCCGCCAGCCAGTCCGCCATTCACCTGAAACCCAGCGGATCGGTCAATTTTTGGTCCGGGCTTAGAGGCGACACTCGTTCCCCCCTCGGCCTTCTCCAGCTTGACAATTTCCTCACCAAGAAGTTTGGCTCTGGCCAATTGTTGGCGTTTAGCTTCATTTATCTCTGCGATCTTGTTGATCTTTTTTTCGCCTCTGGCTTTTCTGATCTTCTCATCAAGCAAAATAATATATTTTTTTACTTTGGCTAACTCCTCTTTCTTTTCTGCCAGCTGAGCAAAAGCCGCCTGCGTTAATCCAATCACTAAAACAACTACAGTAAACATCGCCACGATTCTCTTCATGAACACTTCCTCCTTGACATAAATATATTAATAAACGAATTATATATTAATGGTTGTCCTTGTCAAGCACAAACTTTCACTGTATAATTCTCAATTAATTACCCAATGGCCAATTTTGAGGAATACAAAGAACTTTTGGAAGAAAACGCCCCAAGTGAATGCCAGGCTTGCGGCGGCCCGCTGGTCCTGGAAAAAGTCAATTTAGAAGATTATCAAGGCGGCAAACTTTTTATGATGGAAAAAGTGCCGGCCTTTGTCTGCCAGAACTGCGGAGAAATCTGGGTCCCGGAACCAGTCATGCTTGAATTTGAAAGAATGATCGAGACGGTTAAACTCAAGAAGCAAGAAAAAAATGTTAAAAAGAAAACCCCGGTTAAAAAACACAAAGAAAAAAAGAAAAACATAAGAGAGGAGCATTAAATGGATATCTCGTTAGGCAAATCTAAAAAAACCCGGCGCGCTTATGGCTTCGATGAAATTTCCCTTGTCCCCTCGATCGTTACTGTTAACCCTGATGATACTGATGTTTCAGTTATCATCGGAGGAAAAAGACTAGAGATCCCGATCATTGCTTCTGCCATGGACGGCGTTGTGAGCCCAAAAACCGCCATTCTAATGAGCAAACTCGGCGGCCTGGGCGTTCTCAATCTGCAAGGCGTTTGGTCGCGCTACGATGACGCGGAAAAGATATTGGCAAAAATAGCTTCTGTTAACAAAGAAGAATATGTCCCGCTGATGCAAAAACTATATCAAGAGCCGATCAAAAACGAACTAGTTATTAAAAGAGTCAAGGAGATCAAAGCCAGCGGGGGCATTGCCGCTGTTTCCTCTACCCCTCAGGACGCCTTAGAGCTTGGCCCGATCGCCCGGGATGCTGGGGTTGATATTTTCGTGGTCCAGTCAACGGTTCTCTCCACCAAGCATAAATCTTCGACGTCAGAGCCGCTTGATCTGAAAAAGTTCTGCAGCATGATGAAAGTGCCTATCTTGGTCGGCAATTGCGTTACTTACGAAGTCGCTTTGACTTTAATGGGCACAGGGGTGGCTGGGGTTTTAGTTGGTATTGGCCCAGGCGCGGCCTGTACTTCACGAGGAGTTCTGGGCGTTGGAGTGCCAATGGCTACGGCAATCGCTGACTGCGCAGCAGCGCGTGACTCATATTTTAAAGAAAATAACATATATGTCCCGATCATTGGCGACGGCGGCATGGTAGTTGGCGGAGACATCTGCAAAGCTATAGCCTGCGGCGCTGACGCGGTGATGATCGGCTCCCCGATCGCTAAAGCAACAGAGTCACCCGGCGGAGATTTTCATTGGGGCATGGCTACACCATCCCCAACTCTGCCTCGCGGCTCCAGGATCAAAGTCGGCACGATCGGCTCACTCAAAGAGATACTGCACGGGCCAGCAAAATACGATGATGGCAGCATGAACTTTGCTGGCGCGTTAAAAACCTCCATGGGAACTTTAGGCGCTTCCAACTTAAAAGAAATGCAGCAGGTAGACATAGTGATCGCGCCTTCGATCCTGACCGAAGGCAAGGTTTATCAAAAAGCTCAGCAGTTAGGCATGTATAAATAATGCAAAAGCACGATTTGGTAGTAGTCCTCGACTTTGGCGCTCAGTATTCCATGCTGATCGCCAGACGCGTGCGTGAATGCAATGTTTACTGCGAAGTCCTGCCCCACGACATTCCTGTTGCTGAACTTAAAAAAAGAAATGTCAAAGGCATAATCGTTTCCGGCGGGCCAGCTTCGGTTTATGAACAAGAATCCCCCAAACCTGATCCAAAACTCTGGGACTGTGGCATCCCGATCCTCGGTATTTGCTATGGACTGCAATTAATGGCCAAGGACCTGGGTGGCGAGGTGCGGCAGGAAAAAAGAAAAGAATACGGCAAAGCGCTGCTGGAGATCGACGATGAGAGCAACATTTTTGCCGGCCTGCCCAATCACCTCCAATCCTGGATGAGCCACGGGGATACAGTTGTAAAACTGCCGCAGGGCTTTAAACAACTTGCCCACACAGAAAATACTCAGTTCGCTTCGATCGGCAATCCTGACAAAAAGCTCTTTGGCGTCCAATTCCATCCGGAAGTCGTTCACACGCCCAAGGGCATTGAGATCCTGAAAAATTTTGTTTATATCATCTGCCAGTGCAAACCAACCTGGACCACCGCTAACTTCATTGAACAGCAGATCAAGGAAATTAGAGAGAAAGTCGGCAAAGATAAAGTCCTGTTAGCACTGTCTGGTGGTGTTGATTCAACAACTGTAGCGGCCCTGATGCACAAAGCCATCGGAGACCAGCTGATCTGCATGTTCATTGACCAGGGTTTTATGCGCAAAAACGAAGCTAAGAAGATAAATGACCTTTTTACTTCAAAGTTTAAAATAAATTTTCTCCATATCAACGCCTCTGAAAAGTTTTTTGACCAGTTAAAAGCGGTAATTGATCCGGAGAAAAAAAGAAAAATTATCGGTGAAAACTTTATCCGCACCTTTGAAGTTGAAGCCAAAAAATTAGGGGA
>JAHIZU010000290.1 GCA_018814265.1 Candidatus Margulisiibacteriota bacterium
CTGGCCGCGATAGGTCTGGATCCGCAAGCTATGGGCATTCGCCTTGACCGGCGAGTCAGCGTGCAGTTCATCGCTGTGGATCCTGAGCCTGACATCATCAGCCTCAATAATTACCCGCAAGCGCTGGCGGCAGGTCTCATAGTCGCCATCCCGATAAGCTGCCAAAGCATAGCCATATTGCGCGTAATAATAAGAATCAGTGCCGCGGTTCTCTTCGCGCCTGAAAAAATCAAATATCGGCTGCGCCAGAGCCGCAGCGCCATATTCCAAAAGATAAATGCCATGATTGACCAGATCAACTTCTAACTCTCGATCATAATCAACCTGACTTCTAAAATAATTGAGACTTTGATCATTAACAAATTCGAAGAAGTCTCGCGAAGCACTATCTCCAGGATTAAGCCGCGACCAATAACCCAGAGTGGCAGCCAAGCCCTTGTCATACTGTTCTGAGTAAAAATATGCCTTAACCAATAACACTTCAGCTATCCCAAGGGCGTTGCCCTGGGCAATGAGCGGCTCAAGGGCTGTGATCGTTTTTTTCAGCAGGTCTGCTTGTTGAGTTTCTTCATATAACTGCATAGCCGCGAAACCAAAATGCAAACGAGCCGAGTCCAAAAGACGTCCAGCCGAGGAATCCATTACCATACCAGCATAGGCGATCTTTGGCCGCTGCGGGTCAAATAATCCAGCGGGAGTCGCACTCTTACCAATAATTTGCTGAGCAAATCCCATAGCCGTCGGATAATCTGCCTCGTTATTGGCAATAACCGCCAGTTTCTCCAAGGCCAGCACACAACCAGGGTCAGCTGCTAAGGCCTTATTTAAGGCAACCTTGGCCCCATCATACTTACCATCATTAGCTAATTTAATGCCTCCCATGGCATACAGCTCCGCAGCATTAGCTGGATATTCTCTGACAACCTTGGCCAAAGTAAAATCAACCAGCATATAGCGCGCAACGTCTTGCAGTTTAGGATTTTTGTTCGCAGCCAGTTTTTCAACTGCTTGCCCCAACCTCGTAATAAGCGATGAGGCAATCTCCTCGATCAGGTTCTCTTTTAATAATCCTATGACCAAAGCAATGCTCTCGGGCATCCTAAAAATTGTATTGACCAATTGAAAACCAAGCTCACGAACATTTACCGGCTCCAATTGTTCATGATTAAAAGACCGGCCGCGGATAGCATTATCATATATCTGGCCAACCAGCTTATCTCCCAGGAACTGAAAATATTCTGCTCTCTTTTCCAGCCCATCTTCTAAACAAAGGTCTTGCAGGTAATCAAGTTTTGCCAGGCGACTGCGGGGCGATTCGGAAAGAACTTTATAACATTGCTCAAAGCTATCTAAACCCAAGATGAATATGGCGTCTATTAAGCCTCGGGCTTCTTCCCGCTGGCCCGGTTTCAACGCCCGCCAGCCTGATTTAACTTGCTCAATTAATTCTGCGTTTCTCTGCCTCAGGGACTTGGCCAGCAATTTTTCCGCTTCAATCAATTTTGCGGTTAAGGTCTGCGGAGCTTGGGTTTTAACACTGTGGGTTTTACGGCTTCCTGAGACAACCCTTCTTTTTCGAGCAGCCTTTGTCTTAGGCAGCGGCTGGCTAGGTTTGACCGGTTTTGTTTCAGCCGGCTCAGGAGCTAATTCCAAAGCAGCTCGATAACCAACCATGGCCTCATCATAAATTTTCCATTGAAAGTTAAGGTCTCCATACTCCCGGTGATATTGAATTTCTTTAGGAAAGGCTTGACGCAATTCGATCAAGGCCCACATCACCCAAACAACGTCATGGGCCTCAGCATCTTTTAACTCAGCTATGATTTTTTGGTTGAGTTCATGATCCCCAATCTGGACAAGCTCCTGGAGCAAAAATTCAAAATCATCAGCTTTGTGGCGCTCGGAACCAAAGCCTTTAAGCGCCGCAAAAACCGTTTCCCTGAAACAATACTCATAATCAGGCGCAGCCAGCAGATCTTTTAAATTTTGCAGCAAGGCCATGCCCTTATCATGATTTTTGGCAAAAGTTTCCTGGAGTTCAGCTACCAGAGTTTCTTTGGTTTTGGGAAAGGTTATACGGACCACAGACTCATGTTTGTCAATTTCCAAAGCCAGACTCAGTTTGGCTGGATCTTTTAAAATGGCTTCCAGCTCAAAATATCTCATGCCCTCAGCTATTTGCAGTGAAGAGCCCAACCCGGCTTCGATGGCAGCTCGCACAAACACGCCGGCTGCTTCAGGATGGATCTGCACTCCCCGACAAAGCGTCTGATATGCGTCAGGCAGCCGCATATTGCGCTCCCGCAAAAAAGTGGCAAATCTTATTGGTCGTGCTACTGTATAATTTCGCATTGTTTCTGCTTATTTATCCAAAAAATATAATAAAAATTTCACTATTCAAGCAAAAAGGCACTTTTTTAAAGTGCCTTTTTATACTCGTGAAAAACCCAATATTTAGGCGGGGTCAACGAACCAATCGGGCCTTTGATTCCTGGCTGCTGTTAATATAGCATCATCTCTTTCAGTAAAACGCTGGTTTTTACCGTCTTGGCGCAGAGATCGATAAACATCATCATACATTCGGAAACGCCCCCCATCAAGATCAAGCGCTAAATAATATTCCTGTCCTATTTCAGTCCTAAGTCTTTCTTCGTTTGATCTTAACAGCCGCGCTACTCTTTTATTTACTTCCCCGGCTGTGTTTAATTCTAAAAGATGCGTGAGATAAGGAGTTAATAAATGCCGAGCAGCTCCTGCGTTTTCCTGATATTCAAATTGAGCATGAAGGATTTCTGCGCGGCCATTAGATGATATCTCAAGACTATGGACTCTAATCCCTTCTATCCCCACCTCAGCCCCAATCAAACCCCTGAGGGCAGGTTGATAAGCCTCGACCCAAAGACTATTTGTTATGCCGCCAAATGTGGCAATGCCATCTGCAAAAGGATTTTCATATATATCCTGGACTCTAAAAGGCCGGCCAGGCTCAAAACCATATTCTCTAATAGAAGCCTGCTCATCTTCACTATAATTATAACGGTCTTCCCATTGATTGCTTTTTAAGCCAGCCTTACTGGCAAACTCAACAACCGCTGTGCCTCCGCGCCAAACAACCGGTAAAAGCAAGCCAGCTTCTGCTGATCCCCCAATATTTGCTGCAATCCCGTGCAAAGGATAGCCATTGGGAAAGAAATATTCACCTAGGGCGGCAGAAATCGCAGGCATAACGTCTCCGTCCTTATCCATAACAAAATTAGGCCCTAAAGCTCTAATAGCTTCAACTTCGCTGTCGTGTCTGGGGCGATCAAGAGTAAATAAATTAATTCTATCCAGGGGCACACCATGCGCTGCGGCAAAAGCTTCCACAATTTCCTCGGCAGAACTCCGGGTAGTAATCTGTGGAGGCAGTTTCTGGCTACTAACGACTTTAATCATATACTCATCAGGCAAAGGATTAACTCTGGTTTGGGTATAAACACTGGCAGTAACAGAACTATGAAGCGCCTCAGTGGCTTTACCTGTTCCATCAACATCATCAGTCACAATGTAAATTACTTCAATATCCTTTGCTGTATATTCCCCATTTATTATCTTTGCAATATCAGCCCTTAATTCCGGAGCGCCAAAAACCTGGCCTCTAAACCTGGCTGGATTGCCCCCTTTTTCACCAGGCTTTACCCGTTCCCCTTAGCTTGATATCATGATTATA
>JAHIZU010000291.1 GCA_018814265.1 Candidatus Margulisiibacteriota bacterium
AATAATCATAGGTCGTTGTTCCGGCATCTACGATTGCGCTAGCACTATTTTCAGGTCCCCCCTCACCGGCTTCACTTGTCATCAATCCCACAAAAATTAAACCGGCCTCCCCAGTAGTCCAAGTAACTGTTCCAGTGATGTCAGGCGTACCAGCAATAATTGGATGCATGGTAAAATTAGCCGTGGCAACTGAAGCAACTGTTACTGAGGCACCTTGGGCAGCAGCAACCTGAACCAAAGCTGCCGAACTCCCCGCCGCCTCAATCGGGTCAGTCCCGGAATAGCCATATATACCAGCGTATCTGCCAACAGTAGGTTCGCCGGCACCATTCGGATCAAAGTCAATAGCAACAACATAATAATTGCCAGGAGCTGCCACGGTTAAGTTATAGTTCGCTTGCGTACCGGAAACGCTGGCACTTGTTTCCGCCGTGGGGTCATCTTCCCAATTAGAAAAAGCTAATACCGTAAGCTGGGGTTCAGCCCCTCCATAGTCAGTGATTGTTCCGGAAATACCCAAAACCGTGGTTGTCGTAGTGGTGGTAGTTGTTGTGGTAGTAGTGCCTGCTACTGTTGTGGTAGTAGTGCCTGCCCCTGTTGTGGTAGTAGTGCTTGAGGTTGTCGTAACATCTCCAGTTGTTACATTTGTCTGGCAACCAACAATTATTATTGAACCAACAACAACCGTAACAATAATGGCCAAGAAAGCAATAAGATATTTGTTCATTTATTCACTCCCAAATTAATGTATTACGATTATAATGATAACACAAAAATAATAATTTCGAAAGCGTATGTCATTCCCGCCCCTGCTTTCGCAGGGGCAAACTCCAGCGGGAATTTGTCATCCCCGCGGAAGCGGGGATCCAGAATAGATGCCCGATCCCCATTTTCGTGGGGACAAGTCAGTCGGGCATGACATCTGGAGGATTACTTGATAACCTTATCCAGGGCCTTTGTATATAATGAAATATATTTCTTGGCCGAGGCATCCCAGGAATAATCATATGCCATAACTTGCTCCTGCATTTTTTTCCAGGTTGCTTTATCCTGGTACGCTTCAATCGCCCGCCTAATCGCTGCAAGCAAAGCCTGGCCAGTGTATTCTTCAAAAACAAAACCGTCTTTGCTATCATGAACAGTATCAGCTAACCCGCCGGTTTTTCTGACAATGGGGATCGTGCCGTATTTAAAACTGATCAGCTGGCCCAAACCGCAGGGCTCATATTTAGAAGGCATCAGAAACATATCCGAACCCGCATAGATCTGCTCTGCCAAAGCAGCATCAAAACCAAGCTTAACCCCTATTTTATCTGGATGCTGGCGGCGCAGATCTTTAAATAGTTCATGGTATTTTGGGTCGCCAGCACCCAATAGACATAATTGGCAATCCAATTGCACAAGGCCCTCGATCGCCTCAGCAATAATATCAAAACCTTTTAGCACGTCTAACCGCGAAACAATCCCAATCAATGGGGTTTTCTCATCAATCGGCAACCCCATACTTTGCTGCAAAGGAGCTTTGTTATTTATTTTTAATGACAAAGTCATTCGACTATAACGTTTAACCAGGTTTTTATCCGTAGCTGGATTCCAGATCTCGTAATCAACCCCATTCAAAACCCCGTACAAATCCTTGCTCCTTTGTTTAAGCAGCTCCTCCAGCCCGGCGCCGTATTCTTCAGTCTGGATCTCCTGAGCATAAGTCGGCGAAACAGTATTGATCACATCAGCGCAGGCAAAACCTGCTTTAGCAAAATTATCGATTTCTTTGCCAGGAAAACTGCCCTGATAAGCAATGTTATGGGTTGAATAAACAGCTGCTGTCCGCAGAAAAAAATTATCAGACTTTCTTTGCTCACACAGATATTGAATAACCGGGCCGGACTGCCAGTCATTACAGTGAATTATGTCAGGCCGCCAGTCAAGATTTTTTAGCAAAGGTAGGGCTGCCTGACAAAACCCTAAAAAAACCTCGTAATTATCAGGATAATCTTTACCATTAATACAATATAATTCATCACGACTTGCAAAGCGGGGGTTTTCATAGAAATAGACCTTTACCGGAAAATCTTGTTTTGGATCAACACATTTATAGCGCAGCATAAAGATGCGGATATCATGGCCAAGCTTTTTGATGGCTTTGGGCAAAGCGCCAGCAACGTCAGCCAGCCCGCCCGTTTTAGCAAAAGGCACGACTTCAGAGGCAACAAAGAGGATCTTCATCAGTGTTTAGACCGCGATATCTCTTAGGAACTTGGCTGCTTGTTCAGGAGAGGTTGGATTGATATACAGGCCCGAACCCCATTCAAAACCAGCCATCTTCGTTAACCGGGGAATGATCTCAATATGCCAGTGGAAATCATACTGGATCGTGCCCCAATAATCCGGCTTGCCCGGCCGCACCATGGGGTTAGGCGAAGTATGCACCACATAATTATACGGCGGATCGTTCAAACAAACTTTAAGCCTTTTCAGGATTTCTTTTAAACACTTAGCTAAAAGCAGACGCTCCTCGTCCGGCATGATCTCAAAGGCGTATTCATGGCGGCGCGGCAGCACCCAGATCTCAAAAGGAAATCTGGAGGCAAAAGGCGCGATCGCTACAAAATATTCGTTTTCATAAACCACACGCTCGCCAGAACCGAGCTCCTGGCGGATAATATCGCAGAAAATACAGCGCTCTTTCTCCATAAAATATTCTCGGGCATTCGACAGCTCCAGCTTAACGTAGCGAGGGGTAATCGGCGTGGCAATCAATTGTGAATGGGGATGAGCCAGGGAAGCTCCGGCCGATTTGCCGTAATTCTTAAAAATTAAGACATAACGAAATCTTTTATCTTGAGACAAATCAAGGATCCGCTGCTTGTAGGCCCAAAGAACTTTCTCAACATGTTCATCGGTCATGTCTGGGATATTGTGTTCATGGACTGGGGTTTCGATAATAACCTCGTGCGCGCCGATCCCGCTCATCATATCAAATACACCCATGCCGGTACGGTTAATATCGCCTTGGTTGGTCAAGGCCGGGAATTTATTCTGCACAATACGCACATCCCAGCCAGGGGTATTGGGAGAAGTGTCTGGTTTACGCCAGGCTTTTATTTCCGGAGGGGTCTTGGTTTCGTTGCCTTCGCAAAAAGGACACTTGGCGCCGCCGCTGCCCACAGATTCTTCAGCCACCGCAGGCATTTTAAAGTCCGTGGGTCTGTTCCCTCGCTCAGTGGAAATAACCATCCAGCGTTCAGAGATCGGATCTTTTCTCAGTTCCGGCATGACTCCTCCTTAAAGTTATTCTTCAATTCGCAGCGTAATCTTAACGGACCAGGAAGCCTTCGGCCCCAGCCTAAATTTCCAGGTTGGCAAAACAACCGAACTTTGGTACATCTTCTCCACCCCGCTTTCCGACTGAGAAATGGTTTCAATCGGGAAACGCCAGAGCAACGCGGGTTTGCTCATGGTTAATGATACATCAAAGCCGCTTCCTTCGTCAACGAGTTTAACCGAGCTAGCCTCCGCTTCCTCACCGCTGCTGGCCAGATTTTGCTCTGCCAGAGTTCGGCCTGCTATTTGATAATATCGATCAGCCGCATAGCCAGCCAGCAGGCTAAAATTAAATTCCGGTCCAAACCAGAACTCATCAGGCTCCTCACCAAGATTGCTAACCTCATATTCAATATTAATGATCGACTGCTTGGCAAACAACGAGATCGTTTTCTCAACCTTGACCAAAGAGCCTTCCACTCTGCCTTGCCGGGAAAGCCTTAAACCAACCTCGGATTCTTTTCGGCTGGGCATGACAAGATAATTGCCAGCGACAAAATCACCGACTTCGCCTTGACCGCTGACGCTAAACTCCGCTAAGCCTGTGGTTGAGGAAAGAAAATGATCGATCAGTGAACATCTTGATAATCCATCTTGATAATTTTCCTCGCGCCTGGCCAGGGTATTAAGCAGGTTATAAAACTTTGGCTTGTAATCCAGTTCATAAAGTGACCCGCCCCTGGCCGGAGAAAAATACAGATTGAGCAGGTTATTAGCCAGGATAACCTCATCCTGGCCGTCCTTATCAATATCAGTTAAGCTCAGCTCAACAAATGGCTTGCCAGCCCGACTTAACTGTTCCAGCTCTACCTCGGCCTTAATCAGATGCGTGTAAACGCCATGCCTTAAGTAATTCAAATAAAGGCCGCCAAACATGGCGTGCCAGTAAGCGCAGCTGCACTGTCCCTGATAAAGCTCTTTTCTGGCGCGCTCAATTTCCGCGGCTTTAGGCTGCTTGCCAAACAACGATTTGCCCTTACATATGATTTTCAAGCGGCTGCTGACATTTAGCATTTTTTTATGGAGATTATTTGCTTCCGGATATTTAACAAAGAAATTCCTATAAAAACCATCGCGCTCAGCATCAAACTCAGCCGGCAGAGACCATTTCATCATCTCAAAATATGAGGTTGCCGGCAAATAGATCCTGCCCTGGGCAGCATACTCGTCCAGATAATCGGAAAAATTTGTAAATTCAAGCCAGCTGGAATTTTCTTCCAATAAAGTCAACAATTTTTCCAGATAGCCTTCTTCATAGACCCGCTTATGGGTTTCAGGCCTAAAACCAAATTTTTCCCCATCATCAAAAAAAACCACCGCGGCATTGCCATCTGGATTGGGAATTGACTTGAGGTAGGCAATAACCTTCTCCGGAGAGCGAAAAGGGATCAGTTCCCGCAGCCGGCGACTAATCGGGAACAACTTAACAATTTCACCCTCATCTTCAGTCAGGTAGTAGCCAAACAGCTTATCCGGATCTACGTTGGCGCGAATAAAATTGTCATCGTCAACCAGCGTGTATTCTATCCCGGATCTTGCCAGGACTTTAGGCAAACTCGGCTCCCAGACATGCTCAGTTAACCAGAGACCCTGAGGCGCCCGCAAAAAATTTTCTTTGATAAATTGATTGGACATTTCGATCTGGCCAAACTTGTCCTCATCAGGGATCACAGAAAGGATCGGCTCGTAATAGCCTCCGGAAAGTATCTCGATCTGCCCTCTTTTAACAAGTTTTCTCAAAAGATCATAGATCTCAGGGCGGTTTTTCTTGAACCAATCATAGAGTACTCCGCTATAATGGACAGCGAACTTGATCCGGGGATGTTTGGCCATTGTTTCTAAAAAAGGCAGGTAGGCGCGTTCATAAGCCTCAGAAAAAATATGCTCAAAATTGCCAACCGGCTGGTGGCAGTGAGTACCAAACAGGAATTTAAGCTTTTGCATAATTAAATGAGACCTTGCCACCTATTGTAATAATAATTTAAAAGCGGCACAAATTCAGCGGTCGCTTTTTGATTGCCGCTTGAATTGGGATGATCATCGCTTCCGTCAGAAGCGGTGGGATAATACGCGGCATTGGAACTCCCGGGAGCTGTGTAATGCT
>JAHIZU010000292.1 GCA_018814265.1 Candidatus Margulisiibacteriota bacterium
CGCGGCCAATAGTTCAAAGGTCTTCTCGTTGCTGGTGGAGATGATTTCTTTGGCTTCGGCAGCAGTTATGGGATTGCCGTCAATTATTTCCTGAGCTAAATGCAGGTAAGGCATGGTTTAAATTATAGCATATCTGATATAATGATTTGATATGCCGATACTCTTATTTATCCATGGGTTTGCTACTGGGCCAAAGATCTGGCAGGCGCAGATCAGGGAATTCTCCAAGGATTTCCACGTCGTAACTGATATTGAACATGTCGAACATGGCAGTGATGTTTATCTTGTTGGCTGGTCAATGGGGGGGTGGAAAGCGCTGGAGCTGTGGCAGGAGCATCATCAAAAGATCAAAGGTTTGATCCTGGTTTCAGCCTTTGCCAAGTATGTGCGGAGTGATGATTATCCTTGCGGTACGCCAATGGTCCTGCTGCGCAAACTAGAGAAGAGATTTATGTCTGATTACAAGGATGGCATGCATTATTTCTATGATCTGGTATTTAAGGATAAGAAGATACACCGGTTGATCGACCAATTGCCAGTGCCGGAAAAACATGATGTTGATAGGTGGTTTGAGAAATTGCGGCAGGAAGACATGAGGGAGCTGCTGCCCAGAATCAATGTGCCGGTCCTCATCATTCAGGGAGATCAGGACCCGATCGTTTCCCCTGAGGCAGCGGAATATTTACATGGCAGGATTAAGGATTCAGAATTAAGGGTCTTTGCCGGAGTAGGGCATGCCCCATTTCTTGAGAAAACCAGGGAATTTAATTTGACCATGAGGGGTTTTCTGGCAAAAAATGAAAATTGATAAAGAAAGAGTAAAAAAGAGTTTTTCTGATAGCGCTAAACACTATGACCGCCACGCGGACCTGCAGCATGAAGTAATGAGCAAGCTCTTTGGACGTGTTTCGGTCCAGCCCAAATGGGTTTTGGATGTCGGGTCAGGAACCGGCACGCTGGTTGGTCTGCTGGCGGAAAAATATCCTGAGGCTGATGTGGTCGGCCTTGATATTGCGATTGGCATGCTTGAGGTGGCGCTGGCCAAAAATTACAAGAATAACGTCCGGTTTCTTCAGGGTGATGGGGAAGCATTGCCTTTTGATTCTGGACAATTTGATCTGGTTGTTTCTTCACTGGCTTTGCAGTGGATGGATCCGGAGAAAGTCTTTATTGAGGCGGCGCGGGTGTTAAAGCCCGGCGGAAGTTTTTATTTTAGTACTTTCGGGCCGAAAACTTTAGCGGAGCTTAAGCAGGCAGGGTTATCTGTCAATGATTTTCCTGCCGAGAATGAATTAAAGCGGGTCTTGTCTCATCAATTTGCCGGGGTAGAGCTTAAGGCGGAACTGCTCACCAGGAATTATAAAGATATTTTTGAATTGTTCCATTATTTAAAAGAGATCGGGGCCCAGAATCCCTGGGATGTCGGCCGCAAGGGTTTGACCAGCAGGCGAAAGTTGGCTAAGATGTTTGTTCCCGAAAACAAGGGTTTGGACGTGAGCTATGAAGTGTATTTTGGCTCGTGTCTTGTTAAGGAGGCGGTTATATGAGCATCGAAGTTGTTATCAATGGCAAAACCGAAGAAATTGAGCCGGTGTCCGTAGGGGATTTGTTGAGGTCAAAAGATGTTAAATTTGAGGTGGTCACTGTTGAATTAAATGATGAAATCATAAAGAGAGGGTCTTATGACTCAACCAGCCTTAAGAAGGGCGACCGGGTAGAATTTGTTTACTATATGGGTGGGGGCTAAGACGTCTGAGTTTGTCTGGGTCTTATAATAAAATAAGGGAGAGAATAAAATGGATGTAACAAAGGAAAATTTTAAGCAGGAAGTTTTGGAGGCCAAATTGCCGGTTTTAGTTGATTTCTGGGCAAGCTGGTGCAGCCCCTGCATGGCAGTTGCTCCGCTGGTCGATAAAATTGCCCTGGAGAATGAAGGTAAATTGAAGGTGGGCAAAGTCAATACGGATGAGAATCCTGATGTGGCAGCCAACTATGGCATTCTGGGCATTCCCACCCTGATCCTGTTCAAAAATGGACAGGAAGTTGGCCGGGTCATCGGGTTTAATCCCGGATCGATCCAGGAACTGGTCAAAAAGGGGATGGCATAGTGAATGAGGAACAGATCGAAAGATACAGCCGCCAGATCATTTTGCCCCACATTGGTAGCAAGGGCCAGGAGAAACTTTTAGCTGCCAGGGTGTTGGTTATTGGGTTGGGTGGGTTGGGTTCGCCGGTAGCGGTCTATCTGGCCAGGGCTGGGGTGGGGACACTTGGCTTGGTTGACTCTGAAAAGGTCGAATTGAGTAACCTCCACCGCCAGATAATCTATTCCTCAGATGATATTGGCAAAGAGAAAGCTTTGGTCGCGAAAGAAAAACTGCAAAGGGCAAATCCAGATGTCGAGGTTAAAGAGCATGTTATGCGGGTGTCTTCTGATAACATTTTGGATGTGATCAGGGACTACGATATCATTGTTGACGGCAGTGATAACTTTCCCGCGCGCTATCTGATTAACGATGCCTGTGTCCTGGCCAAAAAACCAATGGTACATGGCGGGGTTTTTAGATTTGATGGGCAGGCCATGGTGATTAAGCCAGGGGAAGGCCCTTGTTATCGTTGTGTGTTTCCCGATCCACCGCCACCCGGAGCAATACCATCAGGTCAGGAAGCTGGCGTGCTTGGGGCCTTAGCAGGAGTTATCGGTTTAATTGAAGCGACGGAAACGTTAAAATTGATCCTGGGAATTGGCGAACCATTGATTGGGCGCCTCATAATTTATAACTCTCTGAAAATGAGTTTTCGGCAGGTTAAAGTCCCTAAGGATGAGCATTGTCCCATTTGCGGAGAAAAGCCAACTATATTTAGGCCCCGAGCTTATTAACGTTTTCTTTAACAACATCGGCTGATTTCTTTAAGGCAGAGAGTTCTGCCGCTGATAATTTTAGTTCGATTATTTCTTCTATTCCATTACTGCCAAGTTTTGCCGGAACGCCGATATAAACATCTTTTAGGCCGTATTCACCTTCCAGATAAGCAGCGCAGGGCAGGACAACTTTTTTATCCTTAATGATAGCCTCCACCATTTGGGCTGCAGCGGCAGAGGGGGCATAATAGGCGCTGCCGGTTTTTAAGAGGTTGACGATCTCAGCGCCGCCTTTACGGGTTCGCTCAACAATGGCACTGATCTTGTCAGCTGGCAGCAGATCAGTAATTGGTTTGCCGGAAACACAGGTGTAGCGGGGTAGGGGTACCATAGCGTCCCCGTGACCGCCCAGGACCATGGCAGAAACATCTTTAACCGAAATGTTTAAAGCCTCAGCAATAAACGAGCGCATGCGGCCTGAGTCTAAGACCCCTGCCATGCCCAAGACCCGGTTTTTAGGGAAGCCGGATATTTTTTTGGCCAGCTGTGTCATGATATCCAGGGGATTGGTGACGATAATAATGATCGAATCCGGGGAGTATTTTGCTGTTTGCTGCACCACGGACTTGATGATGGCCGCGTTCTTTTGTAGCAGATCTTCCCGGCTCATGCCGGGCTTGCGCGCCAGGCCGGCCGTAACTACCACCACATCCGAGCCCTTGGTATCCTGATAATCATTAGTCCCGATAATTTTACTGTCAAAACCGCTAATTGGGGAGGATTCATAGAGGTCTAAGCCAAGGCCTTGCGGCAAGCCTTCAACTATGTCGAGCAGGACAACATCGCCCAGCTCTTTTTCCGCGATCCGCAGGGCGGTTGTTGCCCCAACATTTCCCGCGCCAATAACTGTAATTTTTTTTCTCATGACCTAAAGGTTTGCGATATCCTCAAATTTAATGTCCGCGCCCAGGATCCCCAGCAGCTTGCCCTTATCATCTTTGATCGGGGCGGCAACCGTGATGCAGAGCTTATTGGTTAATCTTGAATTATAAAAATTAGAAACAAAGGCTGCTTCTTTTTTCAGCGCGCCCTTGAACCACGAACGGTCGGAATAATTCTCGTCCTTGGATATCTTTTGAAATATGCCGGTGTCCTCTGGATGGGTAATATTGCTGGTGGTTTTTAGGCCATTCTTGCCGACCACGTATAGGAACTGGATAAAGGGATTCTGTTCAATGAACCTTTCTAGGATCGGTTCCTGCTTTTTGGCCTGCATGGATATGAGTTCGGTTTTCTCTGCCAGTTCTTCGATCAAGTGTTTGGCGTGCTTGTCGACCTTTTTCTTTAGTTTGGCAAAATCAGATTCAATATATTCCGGTAAATACTGCTTGGCATGCTCGATCATTTCTTCCGCTGAAATAGCAGTCGTTCTCCTTTGATCATACTGGTCAGTTACCCAGGCGGAGATCTGTAAAACCGCGGGATGATTTTTTGGCAGCTGATGGTTGTTTTTTAGCTTTAGATGGGTATTGAGCCAGTAAGCAACCCCAGCTGCGCCTGATTTGTCAGTGATCGCAATAGCCATGGGCCGGTTGAGTATCTTGTCGGTATCAAAGATATTGTAGATCTCCTGGTTTTTGATCAGGCCGTCTGCGTGGATGCCGGCGCGGGTAGTGTTAAACTCTGTGCCGACAAAGGGGTAATTTGGCGGGATCTCAGCGCCAATCTCGCTGCGGAAATATTCCGCGATCTCAGTAATAACGGTAGTGTCAATGTCGTCGGTTATCCCTTTTAGACCGATATACTCCATGATCAAGGCTTCGATCGGAGGGTTGCCGGTTCTTTCCCCAAAACCTAGTAAGGTACCGTTAGCCGCGCAACAACCATACAGCCAGGCAGTAGAGGCGTTGATCAAGACTTTGTGGAAATCGTTGTGTCCATGCCATTCTAGCCTTTCTGGTGGCACACCACCTTCTTTAACCAGTTTATAGACCAATTTTGGTACTGAACGCGGCAGGGCAGCCTTGGGGTAAGAAATGCCATAGCCCATGGTGTCGCAGGCCCGCACTTTAATGGGGATGCCGGATTCCTTGGCTAAAGCCATTAACTTTTTAACAAAAGGCAGGACAAACCCGTCAAAATCCGCCCGGGTAATGTCTTCCAAATGGCAGCGGGGAATTACGCCAAGCTCTAAGGCGGCTTTCACCACCGCTAAATAACCTTCCATGGCTTGCTTGTGGTCCTTTTTTAGCTTCAGAAAGATATGGTAGTCAGAGGCAGAGGTTAAGATCCCTGTTTCTTTTAGGCCCATTTCCTTAACCAATTGGAAATCTTGTTTAACTGCCCGGATCCAGCCAGTGATATGGGGAAACTCAAAGCCTAATTCTTGGCACTTTCGCACGGCTTCACGGTCTTTATCGCTGTAAAGGAAAAATTCAGACTGCTTAATGATGCCCTTGGGCCCGCCCAGTCGGTGCAACAGCGTGTAGATGTCCACGATCTGTTGGACCGTGTAGGGAGGCCGGGCTTGTTGGCCATCGCGAAAGGTCGTGTCAGAAATCCAAATGTCATTGGGCGGATTAAGAGGCACTTCCTCGGAATCAAAGGCGATCCTGGGAACTTCATCATAAGGGAAAAACCCCCGCAAAAGATTAGGCGTTTCTGTATTTTCTTTCTTGATCAGATCTTTAGCATTCAGCAACCAGTTCATGATTTCCCTCCGTAATGTAATGTGTTTAAAGGCAAAGCTTTTGACTATTATAGCAATAAACGGTTGGAATTTCAAAACTGCCTTCTTATTTTAGGCTTGTTGTGAGATCGTAGGCCGGTGACTGGTGCAGATAATAAAGTGGTTGAATTGCTTAAACAATATGACTACGATTTAGGGGTAAGTTCTCAGATGGTGGACGATTATTTAGGCCAGGCATTTTTGCTTTTTTCAGGTCGGTCGCTGGGGCTTAATATCTTGAAAAAAGGAGGTGCAGGAGCAAGAAAAAAGCCTTTTTTTGTTTGATTTTTTTAAGGAAGAAAGAGATGAAAAAGCTAGTTGTTTTTGTGTTATTAGCTGCTTTAGTTTTCTGTTTGCCGGCAGCAGCACAAATAAGATTTAAAGATGTGCCGGACGATCACTGGGCAGCATCTGCGGTTTATGATCTGGTCAAATGAAAGGAAGATCGTTTCCCGCTCCGAGATCGAAAAAATGATCAGCCAGAGTGGTGGTGGAGTTAGCGGTTCCGGAGTTAGCGGCGTGGTTTATTTTGCCTAAAAAAAAGAATCTGCAGAATTCCGGCATCGTAAACGATTTTGATATCAAGCGCGTTTATGTCAACATCCAGAACAAACTGAGCGGCAATGCCAGCTCAAAAGTGACATTTGACGTTGCTCGTAATGCTACAACTCCCACAACCCTGAATAGTTTTCTCAAATATGCCTATGTTGATTTGCATGATGCTTTACCAGCGGAATTGCAAATTATCCCAACTGATCTAACCGTGAGCATTGGCCTTTTGCCAACTTACTGGATCGGCTACGTGAATTCGATCCTGGGCATTCGTTATGTGTCTATAGCAGCTTAACGGATTTAAACGGTGTCCTTTCATCGGCTGATTTTGGTGTTGATGCCAATGGCAGCTCAAACCTGGCTGGCCTGAAAGTCAATTTTAACGGGGCGGTCATCAATGGCGCTGGTTTTAGGGCTGCTGAGACAAACGCCGGAAAAACTATCAACTAGAGAGTCAACTAACGCTGTGTCCGTTGCCGAACTCCGCTTGTTTCCGAATTTTATTTGTTTATAGTTCAATCTTGACTAAATCAATCAAGATAGTGTATGATGAACTGGACATTTTGGTTAAATCTAACGATAATATATTGAACAATGAATTTTTCAATTAAAGTGCAATACGGTATTCAAGCGGCTCTGGAGCTGGCTAAAAAATTCAATGCAGGACCGGTTCAGATCGGTGATATTGCCAGGAGCCAGATGATACCTGTGCGGTATCTGGAGCAATTACTATTGATACTGAAAAGGAGGCACTTGCTTTCCAGTCTGCGTGGAAAAGAAGGGGGATATAACCTGGCAAAGCATCCCAGCGATATTTCAGTGCTTGAAGTAATTGAGGCTCTGGATGGCCCGATCAATCTGACTAATAAGAGGTTGAAGAAGTATCCTGTTCTATTTGAGTTATTTGAGAATTTGCAAAATAATATAAAAGACAGCTTAAAGGAGACAACATTGGAAGACCTTATCTTTAGAGTCAGCAAAAAAGAAAGAGCTTACATATATAATTATAATATTTAGGCCCCGAGCGACCCCGAGCTCTGTCGAGGGGGAGTCGAAGGGCAAGGAGGAATCATGGCAAAGATAGCAAAAGATATCACAGAATTAGTCGGTAGTACACCTTTGGTTAGGCTAAACAAGGTTACTGAAGGTACGGTGGCGGAGGTTGTGGCCAAACTTGAATCTTTTAATCCCTGTTCGAGCCTCAAGGACCGGGTCGCGGTGGCCATGATCGATGCTGCGGAAAAAGAAGGTAAAATTTGTGAGGGAGCGATTATTGTTGAGCCGACTTCTGGCAACACGGGGATTGGGCTGGCCTTTGTTTGCGCAGCACGTGGCTATAAACTTATGTTGACTATGCCTGACACCATGAGTATCGAACGTAGAAATCTATTGAAGGCATTTGGCGCTGACCTTGTTTTAACCGATGGCGCTAAAGGTATGAAGGGCGCGGTGGAAAAGGCCGAAGAATTGGTCAGAACGACAAAAAATTCCTTTATGCCACAGCAGTTCAAGAACGTGGCAAATCCTGACATTCACAAAAGGACCACGGCGGAAGAGATCTGGAACGATACGGATGGCAAGGTCGATATCTTTGTGGCCGGGATCGGTACAGGCGGTACGATCACAGGGGTGGGGCAGGCTTTAAAGTCAAAGAAAAAGAACGTAAAGGTCATAGCAGTTGAACCCGCCGATTCTCCGGTGCTTTCCGGCGGGCAGCCTGGTCCCCATAAGATCCAGGGGATAGGCGCAGGTTTTGTGCCTGATGTTCTGGACACAAAGATATATGACGAAGTGATCAAAGTTAGCAATGAAGATTCTTTTGAAATCGCTCGCAGGCTTGCTCAAGAAGAAGGTTTGCTTGTAGGGATCTCTTCTGGAGCAGCGACTTACGCAGCGCTTGAGATCGCCAAGCGTCCGGGAAATAAGGGAAAGTTGATCGTTGTTTTGCTGCCTGATACAGGTGAGCGTTATTTGAGCACGCCGTTATTTCAGGAGTAGGATTAAGGAAGGTGATTTATTATGTTATGGATTATGGTTTACCCCAGTAATGGGGAGCATCAAATAAATATTTTAAAGGGAGCTGAGAAATTATGGCAAAAACTATTGCAGAAATAAATGAAAAGATCAAAAGCGGCAAGGCGGTCGTGGTTAATGCTGAGGAGATCATTGAGATCGTGGCAAAAAAAGGTGTTGAACAGGCGGCCAAAGAAGTTGATGTTGTTACCACTGGAACTTTTGGCCCGATGTGCTCATCCGGAGCCTACTTTAACTTTGGGCATACTAAACCCAAGATCAAGGCTGGTGGAGGCAAGGCGTTGCTTAACAATGTTCCTGTTTATGCGGGTTGGGCGGCAGTTGATCTCTATATCGGGGCAACCATTGCTGCTCAAGATGATCCCCTCAATAAGATCCATCCAGGTGAGTTTGCCTACGGTGGCGCCCATGTCATAGAGGATCTGGTGGCAGGCAAGGATGTTCGCTTACAGGTGGAAGCCTATGGAACAGATTGTTATCCACGAAAACATTTGGATAGCTGGATAAACATCAAGGATCTGAACGAGGCGGTTCTGTTCAATTCCAGGAATGCCTATCAGAACTATAATGTTGCGGTCAATCTCTCGGACAAGACCATTTACACTTATCTAGGAACTCTGAAACCGAAGATCGGGAACGCGAATTACTGCAGCGCTGGACAGCTTTCGCCCTTGCTCAATGACCCCTACTATAAGACGTTAGGGATCGGCACCAGAATATGGCTCGGTGGTGGAATAGGCTATATAGCCTGGCAGGGGACCCAGCATAATCCGCATGCTCCGAGATTGGCCAACGGCGTCACCAAGCGTCCTGCAGGAACGCTGGCGGTTATTGGCGATCTAAAGGAGATGAGCCCGAAGTGGATCAAAGGAGTAAGTTTTGTTGGCTACGGGGTCTCTCTCAATGTTGGCATTGGTATCCCGATACCCATCCTCAACGAAGAGATCTTGAAGTATACAGCGATAAAGGATGAGGAGATTATCGCCGCGATCGTAGATTATAGCGACGCTTACCCGAACGGCAAATCAGACATTCTGGGGGAAGTGGATTATAAAACAGTCAAGAGCGGGGAGATCGAAGTGAAGGGCAAAAAGGTTCCTACCTCAGGAATTTCGAGCTACAAGGCAGCTCTTGAGATTGCCAATGATCTCAAGGAAAGCATCAAAAAGGGCAAGTTCCTGTTAACAGAGAAGGTCGCGGATCTGCCGGTCGGAGATACCGCGCCCAAATTCAAACCGCTCAAAGAACGCCCGGTAAAGGAGGGGATGTAAGATGTCAGCGAGCAAAATGGTTTTAACCTTTCCCAAGGACAAAATAGGTAAGCCGATTGTCTATAAACTTATCAAGGATTTTAACCTTAGCTTTAATATAATGAAGGCCAGTATTACTCCAGACCAGGAGGGTCACATGGTTTTGGAGCTGGACGGAGATAAGGCCGAGATTGATAAAGGGATAAAGCACTTGAAAGACGAAGGGGTTAAGATCGATCCTTTAAGCAAAGAAATAAAGGTTAACTGGGATAAATGCACTCAATGCACTGCCTGTGTTTCGATCTGCCCGACGGACGCTCTTTATGTTAAGGATCGCCAGACCATGGAAATGGCTTTTGATCCGGAAAAGTGCATTGCTTGTGAGCTGTGTATCCGGCCTTGTCCACCAAGGGCGATCGAGGTTCATTTCTAGACCTGTTTTTCACTAAAATCAAGGCCTCCGGGGTTTGCCTCGGGGGCCTTTTTATGCAATTTTTTCCCTTCTGATCACGATATATTAAGTAGAGGAGATCGCCTATGCGCGGCAAGCTTTACTATAAGTTAAAGGCCCAATTATTAATAGCTGCTTTGAAAAGAAAGCTGCCAGATTTTCTTAAATTTTTCGGCTTGGCTTTCTTGCTGCTGGCGCTGGTCTTTATCCCTTCCTCAGCTAAACAGTTAACTTTTTTAAGTAAATACCGGATCGCTTATAGCGATTCTGTTGACGCGACTGCTTATAATTCATTGGAGGGCCAAACAGACAGTACCCCATGGATCACTGCCTCAGGCACTCGTTGTCGCAAAGGTGTCATAGCTGCCAACCACTTGCCGATTGGCACTAAAGTAATTATTGAGGGTTTTGGTGATCAGATATTTATTGTTGAGGACCGCATGAACCGCCGTTACAATAGGCGTATTGATATCTGGTTTAGAAATTATGGGGATGCGCTTGCGTTTGGAAAACGAAAGATCAGATATCACGTTTTAGAGCCTATAGATACACCGCCCCTTTCTCTTGCCTCTTTTATACGCATCTAGTATTATAGATGCATGTCCCCAAAGCGTGCCAAGCTCCAAAATATGCTCAAAGAGATGAAGAGTGTCTTGATTGCCTTTTCTGGTGGAGTTGACAGCACTTTTTTACTTAAAGTGGCCCGGGACGCTTTGGGCGACAATGTTTTGGCTGTGATCGCTGAATCCCCTACATACCCTGAAAGCGAAGTGCGTTGGGCGGAAGAGATGTGCGAAACGTTAGGCGTTAGGCGACGAACGATACAAACTGATGAGTTTGCTGATGAGAACTTTGTCAGTAATCCCCAAGAACGCTGTTATTTTTGTAAAAAAGAGCTTTTTTCTAAACTTCTTCAGATTGCCAAGGAAAATAATATTCCTTATGTTCTTGATGGATCAAACTTTGATGATAAATCAGATTATCGGCCAGGCACTCAAGCCAAAAATGAGCTAGGTGTTCGAAGTCCGCTATTAGAATTAGGCTTTACCAAACAGGAGATACGTGAACATTCCCAAAAATTAGGTTTGCCCACCTGGGATAAGCCGTCTTATGCGTGTTTGGCTTCTCGGATTCCATATGGGACAAGGATAACCCAGGGAATATTAGGGAAAATCAGGGAAGGGGAAGGATTCTTAAGATCCCTTGGCTTCAAGCAGTTACGGGTACGCCATCATGGCAATATTGTGCGTATAGAGGTTGATAAAGATTCTGTTGCTCAGGTTATGGAAGAAGACCTAATGGATAAAATCTCCAAGAAGTTTGAATCCCTTGGCTACACCTACGTGACCCTTGACCTCAAAGGCTACCGCACTGGCAGTATGAATGAGGGTTTACCAATAAGTAGACCGGTTTAAGACTAGGTAAATCTGAATTCCCATTAAAACAACCCAAACAAAAGCATATTGCGTTCGGAAAGCTTCCAGCTCATCTGTGATTTCTTTTGTTTCTACGCTATAGGGGTAAATTTCCAGTTCCTTAAGGTTCTCGTTTGTTTTAATGATTGTTTTATCCGGGACTGTTATTACAGAGCAATTACGCAGAGGGTTGGGTATTCTTATAACAACCGGCTCATCATTAGTCCCTTGGACAGAAAACGGGCTAACGATGCCTGGCTCAAGCTGAATTTCTGCCGCAACCGGCAGACCAATCAAACAGGTTATTAATATATAAATAATGTATCTCATCTTGATCTAATGGCCATATAAACTCCGGCAAAAAGCATGCTCCAGAGCGCTAAATACTGCAGCCGAAAAACAGAAAATTCATCCCTGATCTTTTTTGTATCTACTTTTTGCGCGGCAATATTGATTGTTGTTATGTTTGAGCCGACCGGGACCTTGATGGCGGATAAGCCGTAAGACGTTGTGCTTACAGTCACTTCACCGCTGCTGATTAGATTACCTTTAACGATAATTTGCCATTCATCAGGTGAAAACCGATCATTATTATATTCATAAACGCAGTTTATTTTTGTGCCAGGAAGGATAATTAAGGTGCTGCCCTTGGGAACAGTGACATTACTTTTCAGTTCAACCTCACCAGACCAAATTGTGGTAGCTCCAATTGAAGGAATCTCGATTAAGAGCGATAAGATTAATATGATTGCAATATTTCTGATCATCTGGCCTCAATTAATATAAAAGTGCTGGCAAAAAGCAGTGACCATAGTATAGCATACTGGGCTTTGAACACATTAAACTCCTCTTTTAAAATTTCCGTGTCAACATCGTATGGCTTGACTTTGATAACTTCAATAGTTGATGAATTCGTTAGCAAAGTGTTGTAGAAATCAACTCGCTTATCTTCTTCTCCCAGAATGTTGAGTGTGCCAAAGGAAATAATCTTATTTCCATTGGTAAAAACCTTTGTCCCCGGCGCAATAGTGAGGGACAAGCCGCTTGGGACAATAATGTCTTCAGTTAAATTAATACTGCCTGCCCAAACTGCATTTTTATCAAGCTGTAAAGCCAGGCATTGGCTGGCCAGGGCCAATATTAAAATAATAGCAATTGTTCTTAACATCTTATCGATACCTTGTTAACCAGTTATAATAAAGCGCTAAAGATAGATATATGCCAAAGATAACGTAACGGTTGCGAAACATTTTAAATTCATTGATTTCATCTTTGATGTCCAATTTTTCCGGCACTACGATTACTTTTTGAGTGTTGGCTGATAGATCGATCTTGGCTAATGGGGAAATTACCACTGCTTGGTCAGCAGAGCCGTTTAAAGTAATGTTTTTAGCCCAGCTTTCCTGGGTAATTAGCACGTCTGACCAGGCCATTGTATTGGGCAGTAAAATAAATATTAAAATTAAGAGGCAACTGATAATTTTCATTTTAAAAATAAATGCTCGAAGCAATGTATGGTCCGCGCATCGAATCTTCCCCATTAAATTTTAATTCTTTATAACCCAAGCGAACATTGAAATCGCCGTAGTCATCTCCCCAGTAAGCTAGCCAGCCCAGGTCATAACTAAGGATGTTGGGGCCAACTACATTGAGATACATGCCCCAAATGGGGGAGAAGCTTCTGGCCCATTTTATCCTGGCATTGAGCTGGTGGATCTCAAAATTCACATTAGTGGCTTTATCCAGAATGTTGTTGTAGGTCAAATAGGACGGGCCAATGCCTAGGGATGAGTCAGGGTCGTCAGCTGTTTTGTATAGTAATGATATTTCATTATAGTTAATTTTCGTGGTTGAGATTTCGCCCACGCCGCCTCTAACTTCCGCATTTAAACGTTTGAATATGTTGCCGCTGCAAACAATGCCGCAGGTAACTAAACTTGATTGTGTATTGCCCTTTTTGCTGGAAAACGAAAAATATTCCGGGCCATAGGCAAGGTTGTAGGAAAAAGGGCGGGCCAGAGAGGGGGCTGCTATAAGTATTACCAGTAAGGCAATAGAGAGGAATTTCATTATTTTAATTCTATAGATTGTGGCGCTGAATGTCAAGAAAACAAGGCGTTTGGGCGTAGTTGACAGAATTAGTCAAGTATAATATAATGCGGACGCTATGAAACTCTCAACTAAAGGCAGATACGGAGTAACGGCCATGTTTGATCTGGCATCTCACGGCAAAGGCGAGCCGATCACCGCGGCTGATATAGCTGAACGCCAAGCTATTCCTTTAGCCTATTTGGAACAGCTGCTTTCAAAATTAAGGCGGGCCGGGTTGGTCCGAACGGTCAGGGGCCCTTCAGGTGGTTATATTTTATCCAA
>JAHIZU010000293.1 GCA_018814265.1 Candidatus Margulisiibacteriota bacterium
AGGCAGGCGCAAGGGACCTACCTATCGGTAGGTAAACTTAATCCATGGATGGGGATGGGGATGGGGGTTCGGGACAAAGATGTTTCATGTTTATATTCTTCAAAGCCTGAAGGATAATAATCTTTATATCGGGATGACCTCTGGTTTGGAGGGGCGCATAAAGAGGCACAATGCGGGATACGAGAGAGCGACAAAAAGCAGAGCCCCATTCAAATTGATCCATTCCGAAAGCTTTTTGACACGAGCCGAATCGCGTAAAAAGGAAAAACGCTTTAAAAGTGGATTCGGCCGGGAAATAATCAAAAAGCTATTAATTCATTAAATGCCCGGGTGGCGGAATTGGTAGACGCAAGGGACTTAAAATTCCTCGGTCGCAAGGCCATGCCGGTTCGACCCCGGCCCCGGGCAAACTGCTTAGATCTTGGACTCGAGGAGAAAGGGATTAAGACCGAGAACTGCCGCAGCCTTGTCTTTATTTTTGCCTAGTTTAGTGTAGATAGCCTGGATATACTTTTTTTCAAATGAGTCGAGCAAGCCGGCGGCTGGCTGGCCGCTGGCCAGCAGGATGTCAATTGGTAGTTGCTCTAGAGTGATCTGCCCTGTTGTGCTTAAGAGGATGAGGCGTTCAAGCAAATTTTCCAGCTGTAAGACATTGCCCGGCCAGCTGTAATTAGTTAAAGCGTCGATTGCCCTAGGTTCGATTTTTACATCCTTACCCAATTGATGGTTATATTTATTAACGAAATCGTTGGCCAGCAAGGGGATATCTGAAAGTCTTTCCCGGAGAGGCGGGATCTGCAAAGTGATTTTCGAGAAGAAGTCAAAAACTGCTTTATTATCAGCCGTGGCTGTCGTGGCCGCGCCGATCAGCCGCGCTTCGATCGGGATGCTGGTTGAGCGGCCTTGACGGGAAAATTGCTGCTTTAAGATCGTTTTTAAGATCTCTTCTGGGAAAGCTTCCAGGTTGCTGATAAAAATACTGCCGCTTTTGGCCTGCTCAAAAAGACCGCTTTTTGCCTCAAGCGCAGCTGTGTTGTCCCCCTGGCCAAAGCCAAAGAACAAGGCTTTCATTTGCTGCAGGGAAAGGGTGGGGGAAAGAGGGACGGCCTTAAAGGAGTTAGCGGCGCGCGAGCTGTTTTTATGGATCAAGCGAGCCACGGTCTCTTTTTCCGTGCCGGGTTCGCCCAGGATCAAAACAGGCTGGTCAGAAGAAAGCTTTTCGATCGCCCTGGCCAGTGAGATGATCTTTTCAGCTTGGCCGACCAGTTGAAAAGTCTGCTGACCCGCTTGTTGCTGAGCAGCAGTGCCCGCTGCCAGCAGGCCCTTCTTTCTTAAGGTTTGTTCCGACAGCTTTAAGATGTGATTAACATCAAAGGGTTTGACCACATAGTCTTTAGCGCCATATGAAACAGCCTCGCTGGCTTTGGAAACATCATTGACCGCGGTCACCATAATGATCTCAAGATCAGGATCAATTACCTTTAAACCTTTTAGTGTTTCCAGGCCGTCCCGGCCGGGCATGCGGATATCCAGGTAGGCCAGATCGATCTTTTGATCAGTGGCAATTTTCAGCGCGGCTTCGCCCGAGGCAGCCAGAAAAAGATTGTAGGTCCCCTCAAGAATTAACGAAAACGATTCGCGAATCGATGGCTCGTCGTCAACAATTAGTATATTAGGCATGGGCAAACCGGTCGACAATAATTAGCGCTTGCTTGCGCAGCTGTGAGTCGCCCATAATGCCGCGGGTGATTGTTTCGATCATGCCCTTGGCGCCTCGGGACGCCACCAGTGAAGCGCCGAATTCGGCGGCTAGTGCCATTTTAACGATCTTGGCAATGGCTTGTTCAATGGTGTCATTTTTGTTCAGCTCGTTGGCTAGACCTCTTTCAAAAAGCTCTAATTTGGCGATCTCTTTTTCCTCTAATTCCTCGCCCAGCTCCTTGCCCAGGATGAGCGGTAAGAACTCTTTGGTCGGGGTCCAGGTCTTTTTATTTATTTGTGTTTTCATCTCATTCACCTCCGTGGCATTAATACAGCAAGTTTATTGCCACGCTTGGTGAATAAATTTAGCACAAAAGGGTGGGCAAATCAACTTAATATGCACTTGATCATAGGCAATGGGCTGAGGAGCAGGGGCAGCTCAATTATCGATTCTTAGCCTTTTTTCAATGTTGATCAATGTGTTGCGGTGGATGCCCAGCATTTCAGCGGCTTTGCTCTTTTTGCCGCCGGCCTTTTCCAGCGCTTGCTGGATAAAGTCAGCTTCGAATTTTTGAATTGCCTTGTAGAGCTTGGTTTCTCGGCTGTTTGGCTGGCTGGCGGGTTCCCCTAATAGCTCAGCCGGCAGGTGGCTGGTGTTGATCGTGTTCGCTTTGGTCAGGACGACCAGGCGTTCAACCAGGTTCTCCAGTTCCCGGACATTGCCGGGCCAGTCGTAAACTGTCAGCAACTCCATGGCATCTTTTTTAAAGGCTTTAATTTTTTTGCCCAGCTGGTGGTTATGTTTATTCAGGAAGTGGTTAGCCAGCAGCGGGATATCTTCTCTGCGTTGGCGCAGGGGCGGCAAGTGAATAGGGATGACATTAAGGCGATAGAACAGGTCTTCCCGGAATTTATATTTTTTGATGGCGGCGTGCAAATCGGAATTGGTTGCGGCAATAATGCGTACGTCAATTGGTGTGGTATAGCCCGCGCCGATGCGCTCGATCTCTTTTTCCTGGATCACCCGCAGCAGTTTAGCCTGCATGGGCAGGGGCATTGCGCCAATTTCATCCAAGAACAGGGTGCCGCCGTTAGCTATCTCAAACTTGCCGAGCTGACGCTCGGTTGCCCCGGTAAAAGAACCGCGCTCGTGACCAAAAAGCTCTGATTCCAGCAGGGTTTCTGGAATAGCCGCGCAGTTGACCGCGACAAAAAGCTTGTCTTTGCGCGGGCTGCGGTTGTGGATGGCCCTGGCCACCAGTTCCTTGCCCGTCCCAGAATCGCCGGTGATCAGAATAGTGGCGTTGCTGCGCGCCACATCATCAATGACCCTAAAAACTTCGCGGATCTCCTTACTCTTGCCGACAATTTTTTCAAAT
>JAHIZU010000294.1 GCA_018814265.1 Candidatus Margulisiibacteriota bacterium
ATCTGGCAGCCAGATCACCGGGCCGCTCAATGGCTGGGCCGGAAGTTACGCGGCAGTTAACGCCCATTTCGTTAGCAATGATGTTGGCCAGGGTGGTTTTACCTAAACCTGGAGGGCCGTAGAAAAGGAGGTGCTCCAGATTTTCCTGGCGGCCCTTGACTGCACTGATGTGAATATTCAGGTTCTCTTTGATCTTTTCCTGGCCAATAAAGTTCTTAAATGTTTTTGGCCGCAAGCCCTCAAAAGCCTTATCTTCTTCTTTTCTCTCAAAGGTAATTATCCTTTCCTGCTTATCCGTCACTGGAGTAGGTCCTCTTGTAACCGTAATAGCTTTTCATGACCTTTTTTACGTAGTTCCTGGTTTCCCAAAGAGGAATATCTTCGACAAATTCATCCAGATCGAATTGTTGGTACTTTTTTAGCCATTTTTCAACTCTGACCGGCCCGCCATTATACCCAGCCAAAGCTAAAGAAATATTGCCGTTAAAACGCCTGATCAGGCCAGCAAGATAGTAAGTGCCCATCTGAATATTGATGCGCGGATCATACATGTTCCAGCGTGAGTAGCTCAGTCCCAGATCGCGAGAGATGCTGCGGCCTGTGCTGGGAATGATCTGCATCAGGCCATGAGCCCGGGAGCGGGAAAGCGCCTGGGATTTAAAGCGGCTTTCTTCGCGGATCACCGCATAAGTCAAATGAGGGTCAAGACCGTACATTTTTGAGTATTTTTCTACATAGCTCCAGTAACCGCGCGGATACGAGAACCGCCACAGGCGCGGGTCGATTCCGGCCAGAGAGCCGGAGAGCATGGCATCATTGATCTTTTTATCGGCAAACCAGATTGGCTTGGCAAATTTACCTTTCATAACATAGGCATTGTATTTAGCCAGGCTAACTTTTTCTTTTTTGATCAAGGGAACCTTTTCCTCAATAAATGCCGCTTCCTCAACAGCTTCGTCGCCTAAATCCAGGGCGAGAAGTTCTTGGTATTTTCGTTCGTGACTGGTGGTTTCAACAGAATCACCGTCTAGATCTGAAATAACTTCAGACAAATCAGGAATGGCGTTGGGGTTGAGGGAAATGCCATTTTTGGCCAGTTCTTCACGGGCGCGATAAGCGTAATAAGAATGATCATGCCTGGCGACCGTGGTTTTGTAGGCCATAATTGCTTTATCGGTTTTGCCGGCTTTTTCCGCGCATTTAGCAGCCCAGAAGAGCAGGCGATCAGACACCTTGTCGGCCGGAAGCTCAAGCGCACGGGCAAAATTTTGATAAGCCTCTTCATAGCGGCCCTGTTTGTAATAAATGTTGCCGATCAGCCAGACAATGTCAGGAAAAAGCTCTGAGTTGGGATAGCTGGTGGCCAGTTTTTCATAGGTCAAAAGGGCCTGTTCTGTTTGGTTCATCTGAGTGTAATAGCGGCCAAGGTAGCTGAGGGCATCATCAGCAGAATGGCTGTTGGGATAACTGGCAACAATTTTTTCCAGGAGGGAAATACTGGCCCGTGGGCTATTTTGATAATCATAGGTAAGAGCTAGATAGAACATGGCTTCTGGTTTTGAGTCCCGGTCCAGATTTATTGCCTGGCTAAAATATTTTGCTGCGGTATCCAGCTTGCCGTTCCTTAAAAAGATCCTGCCGAGCATTAATAACGCTTCATCATAAAAGGAACTCTTCTTATAGAATTTTGTCAAACGGTAAAAACATTCTTTGGCCCCGGCGTAATTTTTTTTATCAAAATATTTTACGCCCAGGTTATATTGCGCGGCAGCGGGGACTTCGTAGCCAGCTAAGTGCTTGCTCTTGGCCAGGTGGTCTAACCTAATTAAGGCTTTTTCAGACCAGTCGCTGCTTGGATGAAGCAGGTCCAGATTGCGGTAAACGCGGGCTGCGTCAGCGTAGTTCCCCTGCTGCTCAAGAACTGAGCCGAGCAGATATCGTGCCTGGTCCACCTCCTCATAGGTGGGGAAGCGGGCGATCAAATCCCTTAAGGTTTTAGCAGCGGTCTCAGGCTGGCGGTCCTCCAGCTGAAGCTGGGCCATGGCAAACAGGGAGTGGGGCACCAGCACGCTATCCTTAAAATCGCCCAGAACAATGCTGTAAACCTGTAGGGCTTCCTTAACGTGATGTTTTTTTTGATAGGCCTGGGCAATATAGTAATAGCTGTAATCAAGCAAGGGATAGGAATAGTCATTTAGGGTGAGTTTAAAGCTATTTATGGCTGCGTAGTATTTTCCCTCAGCTAATAAATTGTACCCCTCTTTAAACGCGGGCCGTGCCTCCAGTGTGGCTGAGAAGGCAGGGAAAGCCTGCGTTAATAAAAAGGAGAGAGAGAGTAAAACCAACTGTAAGCGCATAAATGTAATTATAGCGCAGCTTGTCATAGAATACAATTTTGGCTATACTTATAGTCTGGAGAACCAATTCGTGTTGTTCAAAACTATTATCAAATACACTGCCTTATTTGTTTTTTGCGCTTTGCTTGTTTTGCTGATAGCGGGCCTGCTTTTCTTTCGGCCGGCTGCGCCATCTTTGCAGCAGGTGTTAGATCAACAGCCTTTGTCATCGCCAGATTTTCGTTCAATAATTCCCGCTTGGCTTGCTATGTTAGCGGTATCTTTTTTTTCCTTCCTGGGCATCCAGCTTTATGAAATAGTCCGGGACAAAATAAATAGCCCCAAATTGTTCTCTGACATGGAACAAGCAGCCTTGCCCATCAGGATTGAGCGGCCTGCCCTGGTATTGCCCAACCCGGAGACCCAAAAACCCAAGGTGATCTACGGCCAGTCCTTGTTTACGGAGTATGATATTTTTCTTTTTAAAGAAGGGAACCACTCCAGGCTCCAGGACAAACTGGGCGCGCATTTAATGACTATAGACAAAGAGCCGGGGGTTTATTTTGCCGTCTGGGCGCCGAACGCGGAAAAGGTTTCCGTGATCGGGGATTTCAACTATTGGACCCCCGATGAATATTTGCTGGCGCCGCGCTGGGACGGATCAGGTATCTGGGAAGGTTTTGTCCCCGGGCTTAAGGACCATTCGCTTTACAAATATCATATTACTTCCAAATATAATGGTTTCCGGATTGAAAAAGGCGATCCCTATGCTTTTTTCTGGGAAACCGCGCCGCGCACAGCCTCGATTGTCTGGTCGCTGGATTATCAGTGGGGGGATGAGGCGTGGCTGCGCCAGCGGGGCCAGGCTAATGCCTTGAACGCGCCGATGTCAGTTTACGAGGTCCATTTAGGCTCGTGGCGCAGGGTGCCGGAGGAGGGGAACCGTTCCCTCAATTATCGGGAAATGGCCCATCATCTGGCGGATTATTGCAAACAGACAGGGTTTACCCATGTTGAGTTCCTGCCGGTTATGGAGCATCCATTTTATGGCTCCTGGGGGTATCAGACCACAGGTTATTTTGCGCCAACCAGCCGCTACGGCACGCCGCAGGATTTTATGTATCTGGTTGATCATTTGCATCAAAACGGTATTGGCGTGATCATTGACTGGGTGCCTTCGCATTTTCCCTCTGATCAACACGGTTTGGCCTATTTTGACGGCACCCATCTCTATGAACACGAAGATCCCAGAAAAGGTTTTCACCCGGACTGGAAGAGCTATATTTTTAATTATGGCCGAAATGAGGTCAAAGGTTTCCTAATCAGTAGCGCCCTGTTTTGGTTGGAGAAATATCACATTGATTGTATCAGGATCGACGCAGTCGCCTCCATGATCTATCTGGACTATTCTAGGAAAGAAGGAGAATGGATCCCTAATGAGCATGGCGGGCGGGAAAATCTGGAAGCAATGCATTTCCTGCAGCGGCTCAATCAGGTTGTTTATGGCGAGCACCCAGACGTGCAAACTATTGCCGAGGAATCAACTGCCT
Organism: Candidatus Margulisiibacteriota bacterium; assembly: GCA_018814265.1. GTDB lineage: Bacteria > Margulisbacteria > WOR-1 > O2-12-FULL-45-9 > O2-12-FULL-45-9 > JAHIZU01. Next base: position 3,887 of record JAHIZU010000294.1, read on the forward strand.
GGCCCATGGTAACGCGGCCAATTGACATGGGCGGTCTTGGTTTTGGCCTTAAATGGAACATGGGCTGGATGCACGATACCCTTAAGTATATTTCACAAGATCCGATCTTTCGGAAGTATCACCAGGATGAGTTGTCTTTCAGCCTCTGGTACGCTTTTTTTGAGAACTTTATGCTTTCTTTGTCCCATGACGAAGTGGTCCATGGCAAAGGCTCAATGTTTGGCAAAATGCCTGGCGATGACTGGCAAAAATTTGCTAATCTGCGGCTGCTTTATGGCTACATGTTTGGTCATCCGGGCAAGAAACTGCTTTTTATGGGCTGTGAATTTGGCCAGTGGAAAGAATGGACCCATGAAGAAAGCTTGGAATGGCACGCGCTCGATTATGCACCGCACCAGCAGCTGCTGAACTGGGTTAGTGACCTTAATCATCTCTATCGGGCTGAACCATCACTTTTTGAAAATGATTTTGGCCAGGACGGCTTTGAATGGATTGACTTTGGTGACCACCAAAACAGTGTCATTAGTTTTATTCGCAAAGGCCGCTCCAACAGCGACATCCTGCTGGTAGTCTGTAATTTTACTCCAGTGCCCCGATTAAATTATCGGGTGGGGGTGCCGGTTGACGGTTTCTGGCAGGAAAAGCTGAATAGCGATGCCAGGGAATATGGCGGCAGCGGCCTGGGCAACTTTGGCGGCTTTGCGGCTGATCCGGTGCCAGCGCATGGCAGACCATTTTCTCTAAATTTAACGCTCCCGCCGTTGGGTGTGGTATTTTTTAAGAGCAGCGGAAGATAAAGATGAAAGCAGCGATATTAGCAGGTGGATTGGGGACAAGGCTTCACCCTTTAACAGTTGATCTTCCCAAACCGATGGTGCCTCTGGCCAACCGGCCGATCATGAGCTATCTGGTCGAGCTTTTGGCCCGGCATGGGTTTGATGACCTTTGCGTTTTGCTATACCACCAACCAGAAGTTATCAAAGATTATTTTAAAGACGGCAGGGAATTCGGCGTAAAAATTAAGTATGTTGAAGCACCCAAGGACTTTGGCACTGCCGGCGCGATCAGGTTTGCCTGCTCTGATCTCAAAGAGCCGCTCTTGGTTATTAGCGCTGATCTTGTCACGGATATTGATCTGACCGCAGCGCTCGATTTCCACAAGAAGAAGAAAGCTCTGGCTACGATTGTTCTCACAAGGGTGGGAAACCCGCTGCCTTACGGCATCGTTATCTCCGACCAGCGGGGCAGAGTAAATAAATTCCTGGAAAAACCCACTTGGGGAGAAGTTTTCTCGGATACGGTCAACGCCGGCATTTATATATTGGAGCCAAAAGCAATTGCCCGCATCCCTGTTCAAAAGCAATTTGACTTCAGTTATGATCTTTTTCCCGCGCTGCTAGCTGAGAACAAGGCGCTGTACGGTTATGTGGCTGAAGGGTATTGGAAGGACATCGGCAAGATTGAAGAATATGCCCGGACCCATTACGATCTGCTGACCGGCAGGGTTAAAGTTGACCTTAAGGGAAAGAAATTTAAAAAAAGTAATATTTTTGTGGGAGAGAATGTTCAGGTGCCTGCTTCCGTGGTGCTGGATGGGGTGGGGATAATCGGCAATAACACGATCATTGGCGAACACGTGGTCCTGAAAAACACCATTATTGGCAATGGTTGTAAAATTGCCCGGGACAGCGATTATCGCGAAGCAATTGTTTGGGACGGAGTTGAAATCGGGCCTGAAGTCAGACTGGAGCGGGCCATTGTCTGCAATGATGCTGTAATCGGCGCCCTGGCTGATCTTCAGGAAGGTTCAGTGATCGGCAGCGAAACAAAAGTCGGTCGGGAAGCAGTGATCCATCCTTTTATCAAGGTCTGGCCCAGAAAGGAGATCGAGGATAAATCAAGCGTTTCCCGCTCAGTTATATGGCGGGAACGTTGGACCAGGGCTGTTTTCGACCAGCATGGGGTGACCGGCGTTTGTAATGTTGAGATCACACCGCAGTTTGCGGCGGCGCTGGGCGCAGCGTATGGTTCGGTCCTGGGCAAAGGCAGCATGATTTCCTGCAGCCGCGACAGCCATAAAGCGTCGCGCATGATCTTCCGCGCTTTAATCGCCGGTATTTTATCCACCGGTGTTAATATTTCTGACCTGGAAATGGTGCCGATCCCGGTCAACCGCTACGAAGTGCGCTCGCTCAAGTCCAAGGGCGGATTTCATGTCCGTAAATCACCCTTTGATCCCGAGGTCATTGATATTAAATTCTTTGATGAAAGAGGGATGGATATCAGCTCGGCGGTTGAAAAAAAGGTCGAGCGCAATTTCTTTGGCGAAGATTTTGTCCGGGCCAGGATAGAGGAAGCCGGCGAATTAAGTTATCCCATTCACCGTGTGACAGAGGAATACCGGGCCGGGCTTTTTGAGCATCTGGATATTAAGACCATTGCCGGTTCCAATATCAAGCTGGCCATAAATTATGCATATGGCTCGGCGTCCCAGCTTTTTCCGTCGATCATGGGGGAGTTGGGATTGGAAGTGGTTGCCCTGGACGCTTATATTGACGAGACCAAAATAACCAAGGATCGCGAGGCTTTTGAGAGATCCCAACACCAGATGGCGCAGATCGTCAAAAGCCTGGGGAATGACCTGGGTATCATCATGGATACTGGTGCGGAGAAGATCTTTCTGTGCGATGAAAAAGGCCAGATGGTCGATGGCCGCAAAGCTTTAGCCATGATGGCCTTGCTGGCGCTGAGATCGAACAAGAACAGCGTTATCGCGGTGCCGGTTAAGGAATCGATGGTTATTGATGAATTGG
>JAHIZU010000295.1 GCA_018814265.1 Candidatus Margulisiibacteriota bacterium
CAAATATGGCAAAATCATCAAACAATAATTCGACCAAAGAGCAAGAACGCGCAGAATTACATCGCATGATCTGGCAAATTGCCAATGATATGCGCGGCAGTGTAGATGGTTGGGATTTTAAACAGTATGTCATCGGCATGCTTTTTTATCGTTTTATTAGCGAGAACCTGACAAATTACATCAACGCTGACGAGCGCCGTGCCGGCAAAAAGGATTTTGATTATGCAACGCTTTCTGATAAAAAAGCCGAATTTGGCCGAGCTGACACGGTCAAAGAAAAAGGGTTTTATATCCTTCCTTCAGAGCTTTTTATCAATGTGCGAGCAAGAGCCCGGAATGACGCTAATCTCAATGAAACTCTCGCCAGGGTTTTTCGTAATATTGAAAACTCGGCAAAAGGTGCGGACAGCGAAGACGATATTAAAGGGCTATTTGATGATCTAGATGTCAATTCTGGCAAACTTGGCCACACGGTAGAAAAGAGGAACAAGAGGCTAGTTAAGCTGTTGGAGGCGATCGGAGACCTTAATCTTGGAAATTATTTTGACAACACAATAGATGCTTTTGGTGATGCTTACGAGTTCCTTATGACCATGTACGCTTCAAATGCGGGTAAGTCTGGAGGCGAATTTTTTACTCCGCAGGAAGTAAGCGAACTGCTTGCCTGTATCGCTACAGTTGGGAAAAAAGAAGTAAACAAGGTATACGATCCTGCCTGTGGGTCGGGCTCAATGCTGCTAAAGTTTGCCAAAATCCTCGGCAAAGAGAATGTGCGGCTCGGTTTCTTTGGGCAGGAAATCAATCTTACTACATACAACCTCTGCCGCATCAACATGTTTCTTCATGACATTAACTACAATCATTTTGACATTGCTCATGGCGATACGCTAACCGATCCTAAGCACTGGGATGACGAGCCTTTTGACGCAATCGTCTCAAATCCCCCATATTCCATCCGCTGGGAGGGTGATAGCAATCCGCTCTTAATTAATGATCCGCGCTTTTCTCCTGCTGGTGTGCTGGCGCCTAAAAGCAAGGCTGACCTGGCTTTTACTATGCACATGCTCTCCTGGCTCTCCACTAGTGGCACAGCGGCAATTGTTGAATTCCCGGGTGTTCTTTATCGCGGTGGAGCAGAGCAGAAGATCAGGAAGTATCTAATAGATAATAATTATGTTGATGCGGTTATCCAGTTACCGCCGGACTTATTTTTTGGCACCACTATTGCAACATGCGTTATCGTCCTTAAAAAGAGCAAGAAGGATAATAAAACGCTCTTCATTGATGCCTCGGCTGAATTTGTTCGCGGCGGTAATAAGAACAAGCTGACCGAAGAGAACCGAGCTAAAATACTTGACGCTTTTAAAGCGCGGAAAGATATCGAGCACTTTGCTAAGCTGGTCAGGAATAAGGCAATTGCTGAGAATGACTACAATATCTCTGTTTCTAGCTATGTGGCGCAGAAAGACATGCGGGAAGAGATAGACATCAAAAAGCTTAACGCGGAAATCGCGTGTATTGTTAAGAGGCAGAAGGAACTGCGTGTTGCGATTGACGAGATTGTGGAGGATATTGAGGGGGAGAAGTAGGATGAAAAACAAAAAACAAAACAATGAAAAAAACCAAATAATTATCTATCAGGCTAACGATGGAACGCCAGGTATTGAGGTCAGATTTCAGGGTGAGACCACCTGGCTCACTCAAGCACAGTTTGTTAATCTTTTTGGTTCAAGCAAGGCAAATATCAGCGAGCATATCAAGCATATTTTTGAAGAGGGGGAATTAGAGCGGGATTTAGTTGTTCGGAAATTCCGAACAACTGCCGCAGACGGCAAAACTTATGAGATCGAGCACTACAACCTTGATATGACTATTTCGCTTGGGTATCGCGTAAAATCTTCGATAGCCACGCGTTTCCGCATTTGGGCGACGGCCCGTCTGCGCGAGTACATTGTAAAAGGGTTTGCTATGGATGACGAGCGTTTAAAGAATCTTGGCGGCGGGAACTACTGGAAAGAACTGCTCGACCGGATCCGCGATATACGCTCAAGCGAAAAGGTCCTTTATCGCCAGGTGCTTGATCTGTACGCAACGAGTATAGACTATAATCCTAAGGCATCGGAGTCTATTGAGTTTTTCAAAGTTGTGCAAAACAAACTGCATTATGCCGCGCATGGCCACACTGCCGCCGAGGTGATCGCGGCTCGCGCTGACGCGGGCAAGCAGTTTATGGGGCTGCTCACTTTTTCCGGCGCAGAGGTGGCCAGAAAAGATATTGGTATTGCCAAAAATTATCTTACAGAAGGGGAATTGAAAAAGCTCAATAATATTGTTTCCGCCTATTTTGACCTCGCAGAAGTAAAAGCCATGGATCATGAGCCGATGCGCATGAGTGACTGGATCGCTCAATTGGATCGGCTGATTCAAACTTTTGACGGAAAAATACTGGGGAATGCGGGCTCCATAAGCCATGAAAAAGCGATGCAAAAAGCCGAATCCGAGTATAAAAAATACCAGTCCGTGACCATTAGCGCGGTGGAGCGGGCTTATCTGGAAACCCTGAAGAAGGTTGGGAAGAAATTGAAGAAGGGCAAAAAGGATAACAAGCAATGAATGAGCCGCGCGCAGCGATAGATGAGAGCGTTAAGGTAGTACGCTTCCCCGGGTGGCAGTTAACCGCCGCCGGTGAGCGCGAAGTCAAAAAAGCCCTGAGCAAGACCCTTCTTAAATACAATCTCCACACCGACCAGGACTTCTTCGACCGTGCGTATGGGTACATTAGGGAGTATTATTGATGGATTGGCAAGCGGCAAAACAATACGTTTCGCATAACGCTTGCCCCGAGTTCACCGAGGGGCCACGCCTAACGTCCCACGCTTCTTCAAAGTTTGCTTTTCCCAACCATGAGGGGTAAAATTATTAAAGATTGCTACTTATAGGATGACTGTCTATAGGTGGCGGAAAATATGGCAAAAAAAAGATCAAAATATAACGAAGCTGACACTCGGGCTAAATTGATAGACCCTCATCTTAAAAAATGTGGGTGGGATGAAGCTTACATTTCTAGAGAATATATAATTACCAAAGGCAAGATCATTGTTGCTGGTAATGAGATTTCCCGAGGTCCACACAAAAAAGCTGATTATTTGTTGTTGTATAATTCTGGGTTGCCGATTGCCGTAGTGGAAGCTAAAGATGAATCTCATGAGCCCGATGATGGCATACAACAAGCTAAAGAATACGCAGAATTGCTAGAGTTGAAATTTGCCTTTTCCACCAATGGCCATGGAATTGAAGAATTTGATTTTATTGCCAACCAACAAACTTCACTAAAAAAATTCCCAACACCAGAGGAATTATATAGGCGACTTCATCCTATGGCTTTGGTGGCTCAAAACGACCCGTTAATTTTGCCGTTTTATTCTGATACGAAGAGGTTTCCGAGATATTATCAATTATTAGCGGCTAATAAAGTTATTGAAGAGATAGCTAAGGGCA
>JAHIZU010000299.1 GCA_018814265.1 Candidatus Margulisiibacteriota bacterium
CAGATGCGCCATGATATCGCTGTCTCAATGATTGAGCACGACTTTTATGCCGGGCACTTAGAGCTAGTAACTCCTGATCCTGATAATTTGCCGGCCCGGTTTGTAGGGATGGAATATCTTCAAGTTGGGGAACCTCCGTTTTATTACATTTTAGCTTCTTTGCCCCTTCGGTTATTGCAATCTCAAAATATAACTTTTCAGTTGTATGGTGTACGGCTATTTTCTTTAGTTTTGTACCTTATCAGTATTTTGGCTGGTTGGGGGCTGGTGGCTGAATTGTGTTCCTGCGATCGCTCCTTACGATTGCTTGTTCCATTGACCATGGCGATGCTTCCGGCTTATACTGACTCGATGACGGCGGTCAATAGTGACGTCGGTGCCGCAGCGATGTTCTCGCTATTCTTGTGGGGGAGTGTCCATATAATGCGGCGCGGAGTTACGATTCCGAGGTTAGCTTGGGTCTTGATCGCAGCCGCTTTGTGTTATCTAACCAAGCCGACCGCATATTTGGCTGTACCGCTAAGTGTAATGGTACTGCTATTTGCTTTCTGGCGTGGTAAATGGCGCCGTCTGGCATGGGGCTTGATGGTTTTTACAAGCGTTGCGCTTGTAATTACTGCATTCTCTTGGGGGGATGCCGCGTTTTGGTATCGTAGTACGGTCCCTGACGAACCAACCCGAATTGCCAGCACGGATACTCCATTAGGAGAATACGCTCTTCGACTAGATCTTCGCACTTCGTCGACTCCGGGGTGGGTGCGGCAAATGTATCAACCTCTGCCATCGGATGTGGTTGCGAATCTTCAGGGTCAATCAGTCACGTATGGCGTATGGATTTGGGCTGACGAACCGGCTGAGATTCGCTCACCCAGTCTGAATTTCGGTTATCAGAGTGTGTCAGAAGATATTTCAGTAGGCAATACACCTCAATTTTACGCTTTTACAGCAGATGTTCCAGAAGATGCCTGGCGAATGTGGATCACTCTTTCTCCATTCCATGAGACTAAGGATCTAACCGTCTTTTATGATGGGTTTGTGTTGACGCGAGGAGAATTCTCGTCAAATCAGCCTCCAGCTTATTCTGACCAAAATGCTCAACAGGGCGAATGGGATAACAAACCTTTCCAAAATTTATTGCGAAACGCTTCTGCTGAACAGGCTTGGCCCTCTATTCGCCCGTACTTAGATAAGCTAGGTGCTAATTTGTTGCCAGACAATATGCGCCCGTCTATGTTGCTGTATTCGTTATTTGATTGGCGCGCTGCGGGTTGGTATTATCAGCTCACGAGTAAGGTAATGTTACGCACATTTTGGGCACAGTTTGGTTGGGGACATGTCTCATTGATAGGACATAAACCATATAGGATTTTAGCGGGCATAACATTGCTTGGCTTATTGGGCGCTGGCTGGTATCTTTGGGAATACCGGAGGCATTTACCGAAAGCTGAATTGTTATTGTTGGGTTTAGTGGTTCTAAGTATATGGGGAGGTGGAATGACCCGAGGAATGATATATATTTTCTTGCCTCATGTTTGGATTCCGGGTGCGCGGTATACTTACCCGAGCATCGTTCCAGTGATTCTTACACTTGCGGCGGGTTGGCTGATGGTATTGCGTCTAATTGAGCAATGGCTTCGGTTGCCCGCTTTCTATAGCTATGTAGTATACTTACTCGGTTTTGTGATTTTGGATGCTTATGCCTTATTTAGCATTACCCGTTATTATGGAGGATAACGCCATGAAAAAGATATTTTCTACTTTGGTATTGGTTGTTGTTATCGTTGGGATCATTTTGGCGAATGGTTTTGTGTTTAAAAGAGGGGAGGCATTCCCCAATGTGGACTATAGCATTTACTTGCCAGTACTTATGAAGAATTACTCTCCTCCACAGCCTACTTTTGGCTTTGAGGTCTCGTCGCTCACCAATCCTGATGTTTTACAAAAAGCGGTTGACACAGGTAATTATTGGGTCAGGATGCATGTTTTAAATTGGGATGAAATCCAGCCAACCGCTAGTGGAGGATATGATTGGAGTTCAGTGGATGAACAAACTCTTCAAAATATCTCCGCGAATGGAATGGAAACCATTGCTGTGGTTAAATATGCCCCAGAGTGGGCGCAGAAAATTAAAGGAGTCAAGTGTGGCCCTATTGAGGAAAGTGCCCTGGATGATTTTGCGGCCTTTTTAGCGGCTGCAGTTACACGATATAGCCAGCCTCCTCACAACATACGGTATTGGGAGCTGGGTAATGAACCAGATGTTGATCCAGATTTGGTTGCTGCTGACAGCATTTTTGGGTGTTGGGGAGACGATGATGACGATTATTATGGAGGCGGCTATTATGCCGAGATGCTCAAAGTTGCTTATCCTGTGATCAAATCAGCAGACCCGGAAGCTCAGGTTTTGATAGGAGGATTGCTGTTGGATTGTGATCCTACTAATCCCCCGCCTGGCAAAGATTGTAAACCAGCTAAATTTTTTGATGGCATCCTGCAAAACGGTGGCGGCGAGTATTTTGATATTGTTAGTTTTCATGGCTATCCTCCGTATTATGGAGGTACGATACACGATGAAGATTTCCCCAGTTGGGATACCAGGGGGGGAATTGTTTTGGGAAAGATGGATTTCTTACGTGAAGTGATGGCTAATTACGGAGTTGATAAACCTCTTTTGCATTCAGAGGGATCATTGATTTGTCCTGAATGGGCACCCTCCTCGGAGTGTGGCCCGCCTGGTACTGCTTTCTACGAGGCTCAAGCTGATTACGTTGTTTTGTTGTATGTAAGAAATATCGCTGCTGATGCTTTAGGAACAATATGGTATTTATTCCCTGGGGATGGATGGCGTTATGGCGGTATGTTGGGTTCATCGGCTAGCCCCAAACCTGCTTATAATGCTTATAAGTTCCTAACGGGATATTTAAACTCCGCAGAGTATGTGGGTGAGGTGGATGAGTATCCCAATCTACGCGAATATAAGTTCTCTAAATCAGGGACGGATATTTTGGTATTATGGGCGAGCGACCAGCAGCCACATGTGATAACATTGCCGCTTGGTTATACCCGTGTATTAGACAAATATGGTAATGAAATTCCTGTTACCGGTACTACTTTGTCAGTTGACAGCCCTGTTTATATTGAGTACTGAAAATCCCCACTGATTTGCCTGCACAGGTGACGGGGCAGGTAGTAATTTGTGTAGGCGAATCATAAATATGATCTACGCAGTCAGTGAAATCTATGATTGGGGCCTAAGCATCAACAAATGGGTGCAATAAGTCCAAGCTCATTTCATACATGATGAGGAGAAAGTATGTTTACTAAACATAAATTCCAAGTTTGGCTGTATAGTATTTTGATTTTATCTGTGATTAGTGTGGGCGGGTGTTCTGATATTTTGGAAACTACTATTTTAGAAATTACTCCCACCCCAAATATTTTTATCACAGTTGCTACCGAACATATTATTGGAACAGCTGCAGCTGATGCTGTTTCGACTCTGGCCTCGGCAACAACTTCTTTGCCTTCCCCTACTGTTACAACCGATATTCAATCTCAAGAACCGTCATTATCGCCAACCTCGATTCCCATGCCCTTGATGGGAGTGGAAATCCATAATATGCGTTCGGAAAGCTTGAGAGAATTATTATCTAACACAAAAGCTCAGATCGTGCGGAGAAATGCTGTTGAATGGGATAGAGTGGAGCCCCAAGAAGGGAATAGAAATTGGTCTGTCTTATCTGATTTGGAGCAAGATTTAGAATATATTTCCGACATGGGTTTGCAAACAATCTTGATTGTGAGAGGCACGCCTGATTGGGCCCAAAAAGTCCCCGGCTCTACTTGTGGGCCAATCGAAGAAGAAGATTTGGATGCTTTCGCTAATTTTATGGCTGAATTGGTTGAACGTTATAGCGTGCCTCCATACAACGTTAAGTATTGGGAGCTTGGCAACGAGCCAGATGTGGATGC
>JAHIZU010000296.1 GCA_018814265.1 Candidatus Margulisiibacteriota bacterium
CAGCAACAATAATATCCTCGGTCAATTTCATAATATCATTATAATCAACATAAGCCTGGTATATCTCGATTATTGAGAATTCCGGATTATGCTTATAGGAAATTCCCTCGTTACGGAAAACCCGGCCTATTTCAAAGACTTTTTCAAAGCCGCCAACCACCAGTCTCTTTAAATAAAGCTCCGGCGCGATCCGCATAAACAGCGGCATGTCCAGGGCGTCATGATAAGTTTCAAATGGCTTGGCCGCAGCTCCGCCCTGCAGAACGTTGAGGATCGGCGTATCAACTTCCAGAAATCCTTTGGCTTCAAGATACTTTCTGATCAAAGAAATAATTTTGCTTCTTTTAACAAAAACCTCTTTTACGCCTGGATTGACCATCAGGTCAACGTATCTTTCCCGATAACGCAATTCCTTATCTTGCAGGCCATGCCATTTTTCCGGCAGAGGATGAAGCGATTTGCACAGGATCTCAAAATCAGCCACCCGGATTGTTATTTCTTTGGTTTTTGTTTTAAAAATGTGGCCTTTGACCCCGATAATATCGCCTATATCAAGCCTGCGATAAACATCATATTTATCTTGGCCAATAACGTCCTGTTTGGAGTAGATCTGGATGCGGCCGGTCTCATCCTGCAAGGTAGCAAAAGAGGCTCTGCCATGCCCACGCTTGGTCATAATCCGCCCGGCAAGGGATACGGTTTCCTTGCTTTCTTCTCCCTCGCCAAGCTTCTCGTATTGTTTGAGAATCTCAGCCGCTGTATGGGTTTTCTCATAACGATAAGGAAAAGGATTGATCCCTTTTGCCTTAAGCTCGTCTAATTTCTCTCGTCTAACTTTTAGCAATTCATTCAGTTCTTCAGCCATTTATCCTCCCATTTTCCTCGGAACCTGAGAATAAATTCTCGGTTCCTCGCGCAGATGGAACCGCGACTTCAGTCGCAGGTTCCAATCAATTTCTCAGCTATAATCCTTAATCCTTTAAGCGTTAAGTTGTTATCTATTCTATCAACAACCTTGGTATATTTGCAAATAAGCGGAGCCAGGCCACCGGTCGCAACAACTTTAAGATTTCGATTTTTGGATTTTGATTTTGTTTCGTATTTAGGATTTAGGATTTCGGATTTTAGTCTTTTGATCATGCCTTCGACCATCGCCACATATCCATAAACCAAACCGCTCCGCATAGCAGCAACAGTATTCTTGCCAATAATATTCTTTGGCGGTTTGATCTCTATCTTGGGCAGCTTCGCAGCCTGTTCATAAAGCGCATCCCTGGCTAAAATAACCCCCGGAGCAATTGCGCCACCAAGATATTCCCCTTTAGCTGAGATAGCATCAAAGGTGGTTGCTGTGCCAAAGTCAACGATCACCAAGGGCCCTTTATATAATGTATAGGCAGCCAAAGCATCAACCACCCGATCCGCGCCAATCTCTTGCTTATTTTTCAATTTAACCTTTAATCCCGGAATATTCTGAGCGGTTACGAAAAAAGCATTACAATTATACTGTTTTTTGATCGCTTTTTTCAGCTTCCCATTCATCGCCGGCACAACACTGGCCACAATAACTTTCTCCAGTTTTGCCTTTATTTTCGGCAGCTTGAGCTTACTAGTTGGCCAACGCCACTGACACAGCAATTTCTTGTTGGAAAACAGGCCTATAACAATATTGGTGTTCCCCAGATCAATAGCCAGAATCATTATTCAAACATTCTAAGCGAGACTCGAAGTTTTGTCCAGTAGAAATAACCGATTTTATGCAAGATTTAGCCTATTTACTACGAAAATATTAGTAGAGAGGCATTCCCTTTGAGGAGGTTAATAATGGTTGATGGATTAGCTGGGGTTAGTGTTTCCAACCTACCTGCTGCTCTGCCAAGCAGCCTGGGTGTTTTAGAGTCACCGATTGGAAGCTCTAACGAACCAACAACCGACAGCGTTACTATTAGTGACCCCTGCCATGCTCCAGATCTTTCCGAAGAAGATCTAAGTATTTGCCGGGTTCTTACTAATAATACCGATCCCTTAGCTCACGTTGCGCCTCCTGTTGATCTACAAACCGATATAGACCAGGTATCGGGTGATCCCATCTTTACCTGGAACTCCCCAACAAATCCGGAAAATACGACCTATGCTGTGCAGATCAGCACTGACCCGGATTTTAGTGACCCGCTCCAATTTGATGTGCTAAGAGAAGCTGCGTCTGGGGTCACCTTTCCGCATCTTTCTGACTTAAGCCCTGATACAGAATATTTCTGGAGGGTTGGTGCCAATCCCAGCCGTGAAGGAGCGCCACCATTATGGTCTGAGGAGATTGGACTTTTTATAACTCCCGCAAGGCTGGAACCTGTTTCATTTGCAGAAATCGAGAATGATCCAACCACTAATTTTCTTTCTTTATCCTGGGTAGACAATGACAATTCCCAGGAGACAACTTATAATCTTGAGATTTACAATCCCAACGTTAATGATCCGGAAAGGGAACTAGATTACATCTACGTAGAGGGTATGGCTTCAAGAAGTTATTCCTTTTCAAATGCTCCGCTCATTAATGGGGCAACTTACGCATTTAGATTAGAAGCTGAAAATCCAAATGGTGGAATTGCGGAGCTTCTTGACCAAAATGGCAATCCCTTCACTTTTGACTTTTCCTCGACAGAAAATCAAGTGTTACCATTCAGAAATGAACCAGGCTTACAAGTATCAGATCAAACCTTGCAAGCGCTGCAGGGTCTTTCCGCTAGGATGGCCCGCAAGACACTTGTTCTCAACAGCATGCGCGCATGGCACGCAGCCAATGCAACCGATCAAACAAATGCACTAATTAGAAATTTGCTCATTTTTTCCTATACACTAGATGATGAATATTAAACAACCACACATCCCTGGCCAAAGTAACTCCAGGGGCAATCGCCCCACCAAGATATTCCCCTTGAGGAGGATATAAATGTTTGATGCAATAAGTGGGGCTATAAATGGAACCAGTCTTCCTCTTTTAAGAGTTTCAACTCTTCCTAGTAATATCACCCCTAATCAGGACCTTGATATCCCAACAGACAACGTTACTATCAATAGCGAAAACACTAATTCCTCCCCTATCAGTTTGATTGTACCATTCGGCAACGACATTCAACTCGATGATGGTATTTGCTTCGAGTGGGAAGGAGGATATTATAGCGAGCCTTATAACTTAACGATTTATAGAGTTACCTCCGATTATGAGACCCATGACGGCATAATGCTGCCCCCGCACTCGAGAATAAGCGTGTTTCAGGAAGACGGAATCCAATCAAACAGTTGCATTGTATCCAGAGAGCTATTCCAACCAGGGACAAGCTATTCCTATATCGTTTCCAATGCCAGTAGGGAAGGAAAAATAGTATTAAGCGAGGAGAGAACTTTTTCGATTGCTTCCGAAGAAGAACAAATAGTCAACAGCACCGCCCCAGCGCTTAATCCCCCATCGTTTGCTATTATCATAAATGATCCAGAGATTGACTCTCTTTCAATCTCATGGGATGACAATAATCCCAGCAATTCAACCTACAACCTCGAAATTTGGAACAGCACTCAATCAGGAGTTCAAGAAGATTACATTTTCGAAGATGGAATCATTGGTCAAAGCCTCAATATACCATGTACTTCTTTACTGGATGGGGCAACTTATGCCTTTACTATTGAGGTTGTAAATGAAAATGGAGAAACAACCATGTTGCTCGACGAAAATGGTCAGCCCTTCTCTTTTGTCTTTTCATCTAGAGAAGCACAAGTCATAACATTTGGAGATGATGCAGCGGCAAGCCAATTTGTCCCGGAAACAACCATGCGCCCACCTGACATTCCAAACATGATCACAACGGAGGAGCACACCATGGAAAGAACCCTAGATATATGGGAACGAAATTTTGATTCTCGCTATGGGACTATAGTAATTCCTGATGAGAAACATTGATTGCCAAGTAATCCCCGATTTCTATCTTCCCTAATTCACCTCATTTTTCCCAAATAGTGAAATTTTCCGGATCACCTCCCGATAATCAATCAGGAGGAGATCAAACGTGAGCACAAATCAATTCGTAGTCAGAATAGTTCAACCGTCAGCAAAACCAGCTTTACCAAAAGTTGATAATTCTCTTCAAAGCGCCAGAAAAAACGCCAACCTGCTATTTTCTAAGATAATGAATGTTTCTATCGGTTCCTTGGTGGGGATAACGGCAGGGGTTGTGATCTATCTTATGCTAAAGATAATCGGCTTAAACATTGGCGGAGTAGAATCCTCCGTCATTATTGGCCTGCCTTCGATCCTGATGATCCTGGCATCTTTCGTAATCTGCTAACGATCTCCTGCATATCTTTTGGCATTTCCTTTGTAAACTCCAGATGCTCTCCAGTCCGCGGATGAAAGAAACCCAGTTTAGCAGCATGTAACAGTTGGCCATTAACTTTAAATTCTTCTTTCTTATGGCCATAAGTCGGGTCCCCCACTATTGAGTGGCCCAGCGAGGTCAGGTGAACCCGAATCTGGTGCGTGCGGCCAGTACCCAGAGTCACCTCAATCAGGGAGTAATTTTTAAACTTCTCTGACACCTTATAATAAGTCACCGCTTCCCTTGCCCTACCCCCTAATCCCTGATCCCCATTCCCTATCACCGCCATTTTCTTGCGCTGCACAGGATGTCGGCCAATCTTGGCCTCAATAACCCCTTCTTCATCCTTGGGCACACCATGCACCAAAGCCAGATATTGCTTAAAGACTTTCCTGGTCATGAATTGTTTAGCTAAGGACTGATGGCCAAGGTTGCTTTTTGCTACAACTATCAAGCCAGAGGTATCCTTATCCAGGCGGTGGACTATCCCGGGCCGGAGATCGCCCCCGATACCAGATAGATCCTTACAATGATAAAGCAAGGCATTGACCAGGGTGCCGGAATAATGCCCCACAGCCGCGTGGGTTACCATGCCGCGCGGCTTGTTGACCACGATCAGGTCTTCGTCTTCATAAACCACATCAAGAGGAATATTCTCCGCTTCTACCTCTAGCTTTTTTGGCGGAGGGATCCTGACCACCACGCGGTCAGCCGGCTTGAGCTTGTAACTTGCTTTGTGGATTTCCTTATTGACCTCAACAAAACCATCATCAATTAATCGATGAATTTGCGATCGGCTCAAGGCTATTTCTTTTTGAACAGCTAAAAAGTGGTCAAGCCTTTCGGCTTTCTGCTCACTGGAGATAATGTATACAAATTCATTTGCCACGAAGGCTCCAAGATTCAAAAAATGTTAATGAGTAAAACTATAATTCCCAAGACAAAACAGTAATAAGCGAAGATCCTGATCGACATTCGCTGAATAATATTCATAAAGATCTTTATGGCCAGCAACCCAGACACAAAGGCAGCTATAAATCCTAAAATTAACGGCCACGCCCCAATCCCCATTGTCCCAGCTTTAATAATTGCTTTAGACTGAATTAAGCCGGCTCCTAAAATCGCTGGAATAGACAATAAAAATGAGAATCTCGCTGCTAAAGTCCTGTTCAGATCCCTGCCCAGGGAAGCTGATATAGTTGTGCCGGACCGGGAAAGACCCGGCGCAATGGCGCAGCCCTGCGCCAGGCCGATCAGCACCGCGTCCAGCCAGTTCATTTCCTTTAAGCCGCGTCCACCCCTGCCCTTCCACTCCGCAACCATGATGATAACTCCGGTCAGGATCAAAAATCCGCCTACCGCAACAACTGAACTGAATAGGCTTTCAAAAAAATCCTTAAAACCTATGCCTAAGATCCCGGTAAAAACCGTAGCCACAGCTATCAGCCAGAGCATTTTACGCTCAGTAGTAAACAATTTAAGAATATCTTTCCAAAAGTAAACAATAACAGCTAGGCCTGTGGCTAAGTGCACGATAACATCAAAGGCAATACTATCCGGCATTTTAAAGAATGTCTGGAGAATGACCAGGTGGCCAGAGGAAGATACCGGGAGGAATTCGGTTAATCCCTGGATTATTCCGAGGAGTAAATACTTCACTTTTTCTTAAAGTTTTTGGCTTCCCAGACAGCCACGATCGGACTGGCCAAAAAGATCGAAGAATAGGCGCCAACAGCAAAACCAATTAACAACACCAGGGCAAAATCCTTGAGCGTTTCACCGCCAAAAAACAACACAGCAAGGACAATGATAACAGTTGTTAGAACTGTGTTGATCGAGCGGGCCATGGTCTCGCTAATGCTAATATTGATTATTTCAGAGAATTTCTTCTTCTTGCCGCTATACTTCTTGATGTTCTCACGGATGCGGTCAAAGATGACGATCGTATCGTTGATCGAATACCCCATGATCGTCAGGATGGCAGCGATAAAAGGCGTTTCAATGTTTCGCCATAATAGGGCCACAATACCCGTGGTAATAATTGCGTCGTGATACAGCGCCAGCAAGGCAGCAACAGCATATTTGAATTCAAAGCGGAAGGAAACATAAATAATAATGCCGAGCGAAGCCAACAGCAGCGCCCACAAGGCCTGGGCGCGCAGCTCTTGGCCGATCACCGGACCGATCGTATCCGCCTCCAGCAGCTCAACCTCGCCAAATTGGCCTTTCAATTCTTCAATGATCTTAAGCCTTAAACCCCGCTCCAGCTCCTCCGTCCGGATATAAATGTCATTTTTGCCAGCTTTCTGAATAACGCTTTGCTCCAGGCCGTGCTTGG
>JAHIZU010000297.1 GCA_018814265.1 Candidatus Margulisiibacteriota bacterium
CCACACCAGCTTCAATGGCTGAGGCCCCAACTTCGCCCCCGCCTTCGACCAACACACTGGTGATTTTCCTTTTAGCTAAGTGCTTCATTAATTCCTTCATATCGATCTTGCCCTTGGGCGCCTTAACAGCCAAAATTTCAGCGCCAGCCTTTTTCAACTGCTCGACCCTTGCCTTAGCCGCCTTAGGCCCAACCACAATTATGGTTTTAGAACCTCTGATCTTTAAGACGTCCGCCTTAAGCGGCGTTCTGGCATGAGAATCCAGGACAATTCTAATAGGATCTTTAACTTTTTTTACCCGGCGCACATTTAATTTTGGGTTATCTATCAAGACCGTGCCAACCCCAACCAGGATAGCATCGTAGACATTACGCAAATGGTGCGCCCGGCGCAGCGACTCCTCACCCGCCACCCAGCGGCTGGCTCCGGTGCGGGTCGCGATCTTACCATCAATGGTCATGGCTGTTTTTAAAGCCACAAAGGGGCGTTTAGAGGTAATATATTTAACAAAGACTTCGTTCAACCGTTTTGCCTCATCCTCTAGCAACCCGACCAGAACTTTAATCCCGTGACGTTTCAAGATATTAAAGCCCTTGCCATTGACCAGCGGGTTCGGATCCTTCATGGAAACGATCACTTTTTTAATCCCGGACTTAACGATCCGGTCAGTGCATGGCGGATTACTGCCAAAATGACAGCAGGGTTCAAGGTTGATATACAGAGTAGCGCCTTGGGATTTTTCCTCGGCTTTTTGGATGGCCCAGGCTTCGGCATGGGGAGTCGTTACTTCACCATGATACCCCATAGAGGTAATTCGTCCACCTCTGACCAAGACCGCCCCCACCATAGGATCTGGGGTAGTTCTCCCCTCAGCTGACTGAGCCAGGGAGTGGGCTTCACGCATAAAGCGTACGTCGTCTTCTGAGAACTTCACGAGGAATATAATATCACTATTGAGGATATTTTTCGAGGGGCATTAGCCTGGGACAAGGACACCAACCCTTTGAAAGACACGGTTTAATATAAAATCAGCCCTGTGCCCCATTTCTGTCAGGCCCAGGCTCGGGATATCAACCAAATCTCTTAATGGTTGCACAACGCTTTCAGCATGTCCAAAGGTTTTTGTCTCATAAACCACCATCAGAGGCGGGATGAGCAAAGCAGAATCCACTATTCTCCTTAATTTTCTCCTAAAATTGTCTACATAAAATCCTTCCCCGCTAAAGATTAATAAACCATCCTCAGCAATGTGCTCTCCTATTACCTGATCAAGATCTCTTCTCTGTCTCGCAGAAAGCATCCCAATGACCGGGGGGATTAAGATTAATGTTAACAACACTGCCTCCTTGTGATTGCAAAGCCAGGGCTGCACGAAGAGCCAGGTCATACGAGTAATATAACGAATGCGGATTGAGGGTAAGATCATCAAAGATCGGAGGCTTAATAGATCCATGGGATATTACTTCAACACCCTTTCTGTAATTTAAGGTGTCAAGAAAACGACGAAACTGGATGGCTTGCGCTTCACTCCGTACGGGAATAGAAACTTTGAGCCGAGGCCCTTCAAAGCCATACCGCTCAATGGGGAAAACCTCGCGCAGGATAGCAATTACTTCCCCAGGCAATTTTTCCGGTGCGCCAAGCTCCAGTCTTTCGAGAGATAAAAGCCCAGACACATTGCCGCTGATCGTTAGGCCGATCTCGCTGGCTAGTTGTTCCGCTGAGACCTCCCCTTTTATCATTCTGGCCAGCCACTCATTGATCGTACCTGGCGGCATAGTTTCTGCCAGATCACCGAGGCCTAAAAAGGTTTTTGCTAATTCATTTTCTAAGATATTTCTGACCAAGGCCTCTCTAGCCTGCTCACCCATCTGCCCTAAGTAATCCACAAACCTCAAACGCGCCAAAGGGTTACTAAGCAACTTGGCATAATCACGAGGCAAAAATTCATCACCGATTTGCAGTTTAATATAACCAATGCCCTCTCTGATCGGCTCTTTTATATCCTTTGGCACATCTTGGTGAAAAGCCTCAACCAAATGAACTCCCAGCAATGGATCAGCAATAAAGGCGATTTCCAGAGGACTTACCCCACGGGGCAATAGGACATTTTCATATGTCGTACACATAGATCTCCCCTCTACCCTTACGGTTGCCAACCTGGCCTGCGCCATGGCCTTAGTTAAAAGAATTTTTTCCTGTCTGTCAGTTATTTGCAAGATAATCCTGAGCCAATTTTCATTTAACCAAGGAAGCTCGGGTTGTCTAAATTTTCCCGCTGCCGTGTAAGCGTTATATAGAACTCCCTCCTGAGCAACTTTTTGCA
>JAHIZU010000040.1 GCA_018814265.1 Candidatus Margulisiibacteriota bacterium
GTCTGCTTTAATATAAGTAATTGAATAGGTTTTTGCCTGTTGACTGCCATACGCCCAGTCAAAACTTATGGTTACCCTACCGTCAGGATTCTCCGCAAAATTAATGTTTTGGCTGCCGTCCGGCCGATATCTTTCGACCCCCAGACATTTTAGTTCGGTGATTATTTTGGGCTCAATATAATCCATACCTAAGGAGAGCGCGCGAGCGTAACCCCGTCTAAATTTATAAGGCGCATAATCTTCCGAAGTTTCTGGCCGGTCCCATTCCTGGGTAAGGATCCTCTGAAGTTCGCTGACTCTTGGGGAAGCCAGGTCAACAAAGTAGGCTACAGTAGCGTCTGTCGAGAGCAGGAAATTAGATATATCGGCTCCAGCACAACTATATAATCCTGTTTTATCTCTATGACGTGGATTAATAATTCTCCTGATAGCATTATCATAAGCCACAAATTCGCGTCCTAGCAGGCCGTTAGTTGTGGCTCGATAGTCTAGGTCCTGAGCGAGCTTAAATGGCTGGATTGGCAGGATGATCGGCAATCTGCTGAAAACGCCAAGTTGGGAACTTCTCCTAAAAGAGGGAGGCCTTGTGTCACTGCGAATCTGAGGTGCTTTTGGCAAAACTCGAGCGGTTTTCATTATCGTTGCTCCTATTTAATCGGGCAATCTTCCTCTTAATATATATCGTTAATTTTTACTCTTAATTTCACTTTGAGGCGCATAGAAAATCTGATATACTTGGTAAAAATTCGAGGCAATAGGCTGTTTTTATGACAAATTTAATTGTTAAGCCCAGTAAAGGAATCAAAGGCGAAATCCATATCCCTGGCGACAAATCTATTTCCCACCGGGCCATCATGATCGGGTCTTTGGCAAAAGGGGAAACGATTATTAATGGATTCTTGCCGAGTGCTGATTGTCTGGCTACAGTCGAATGTTTTCGGAAACTGGGAATAGATATTCAAATGACGAATGGATGTAAAATTATTATAGATGGAAAGGGATTAAAAGGCCTTAGGCAAACGAAGGAGCTTCTTGATGTGGGCAATTCCGGCACAACGATCCGATTGATTTCTGGAATATTGGCTGGACAGCCATTTCTGACCAAGATCACTGGCGATGAGTCGATCCAAAAAAGACCCATGATGCGGATTGTTAGGCCTTTGAGAGAGATGGGAGCCGGCATAGTTGGTCATGTTAAGAAAGATAATATTTACGCGCCGCTGGAGATTGACGGTGGAAATCTAACACCAATTGAATATGAATTGCCTGTAGCCTCGGCCCAGGTTAAATCAGCGGTTCTCTTGGCAGGGCTGTTTGCTAAAGGCGAGACCTCAGTTATTGAAAAGAATAAAGCCAGGAATCATACGGAAAGGATGTTGTCTCACTTTGGAGCGGATATTAGGGTTCAGGGCATGAAGGTTGGGGTAAGAGGGATGAGGGAGTTTCGGGCGGCTGAGGTTGATGTCCCGGGAGATATTTCTTCTGCCGCATTTTTTATTGTTGCGGCAGCGATTGTGCCTGACTCAGAGTTGTTGATCAAAAATGTCGGGGTTAACCCCACCCGCACTGGTATTATTGATGTGCTGCACCGTATGGGAGCAGATATCCAGGTTATGAACGAACAGTTGATCGCGGAGGAACCCCGGGCAGACATTCTGGTAAAAAGTTCCAAGCTCAAAGGAATTAAAATTGATGGCTCGATCGTTCCCCGGATTATTGATGAGATCCCAATCATTGCAGTAGCGGCCACACAGGCAGAAGGCACAACCGAGATAAGGGGCGCGCGCGAACTGCGCATTAAAGAAAGCGACCGGCTGGCAACTATTTCGATGGAACTTAAGAAAATGGGCGCCAATATTAAAGAGTTAGATGATGGCTTGATCATTAAGGGGCCAACGGCTTTCAAAGCCGCTACAGTCGATAGTTGTGGCGATCACCGGATTGCCATGTCCGCGGCCATCGCCGGCTTGGCGGCTTCTGGCGAGACAACCATCGAAAACACCGACTGCATTGAAACCTCTTTTCCTGGTTTTGGCAAGCTCCTAGCAAGCATATGAAGCAAGAGTTTCAATATCGGGTAATTTACAAAGATACTGATGCGGAGGGCGTGGTTTATTATGCTAACTATCTCGGTCTTTTTGAACGGGGCAGGACAGAGCTTTTAGAACAACTAGGGATCGATCTTAAACAGATAAAAGAACAGAAAAGAATTGTTTTTGCGATTGCTAAAGTTGAGTGTGATTATAAATCTCCGGCGAAACTGTATGATGAAATAACAGTCACAACCAAGATCGAATCCCAAAGTGCGGTGCGGATAGTTTTTATTCAGGAAGTTTTACGCGGGAAAGAAATTCTTGTTTTAGCCAGAATTACCGCCTGCGCCATCGGTTTGCATGATTTTAAGCCGACTAGGTTGCCTGCTGATATACGCTTCGATCAATAAACCTGATTCCGCTTCTGCAGTGAAATTTGATGATTAAACCGCCGATAAAAATTACGTATGAGAACATCATTGGCGCGAGCTATAAAACCCAGGTCATTTGAACACTGGAACAGATCACTGGGTTTTAGCAATAGGGTTGAGATACAGACGCTGCAGTGGGGAAAACTCCCCTTACGAGCAGCTAATGCCTTGGCGCCAGGACAAAACCCGCGCCTGGAAAGCGCGTTGCTTAGGGCTGAAAACAGAATTCAACACCTCCAAGAAGACCCTTATAAGCATTCTGAGGATTTTAATCAGTTACTTGCTGTGACCAGAAGAAAAATAAATGCCACTTTTTGGGCTGTGGCAGCCACTGTTACGGCCACCTCAGGTTTTCATCAGAGCTGGGAAGGCTTTCCATTGCGCGGGCATGACGCATTGGTCTTAGGGGTACCGCTTTTTCTGGTTTTTACTGCGGGGCATTATTTGAGAAACGCTCTACTTGAGGCAAAGATTGCTGTTCACGGACTATCTAATTCTGAAAAAAGCTTGGAGCTGTCTCGACAAAGGTACCAAGATCTGTTCGAAAACGCGCCCATTGGTTTTCACAATATATCTCCCGAAGGAAGAATTTTGGAAGTAAACAAGAAATGGCTTGCGATCATGGGGTATTCAAGGGAAGAAGTTGTGGGCAAGTCGATCTTTGATTTTATAGTGCCTGAACAAAGAGAAAACGCAAAAATGAGATTTCACTCCCGAATGCAAGGCAAGCCGCTCCCACCTCTAAACGGGGATCGGCAGTATCAATGCAAAGACGGCTCAAGAATCTTTGCGCAAACGTATGATGCTGACGTGCGTGACAGCAGCGGAGTTGTTGTCCAGGTTCAAACTTCGTTTTTAGATCTAACGGCTTTGAGACAGGTCGAGGCAGAACGAGAAAAAGCCGCTGTACTCCGAGGAGAGATGGAGGCATCGGCCTTAGCCATCAACGGCCTGGTCCACGCCCTGAGCCAGAAGTTCACAGGGCTATTAGGCTATTTAAGCCTGATGGGGATGAACCCGGGAAACAAAAATTATTTCGCTGCCGCGAATAAGATCTCCGACGACATATCTGCCTATTTTAATACTTTCAATTTGTTTAGGTTTGGCGCAGAACGAGGCAAGGGATTTGAAGTAGGACCATCTGCCAAAAGGATATTTGAGGATGTAAGCGCAAAATTCGATGAGCTTTTAGCTCGGGCAGAAATCTTGATCTCCGATGATCTGAAAAAGATCAACATGTCTCATTCTATCTTTTCAGTAATATTGGAATCATTGCTGAGCAATGCTTATGAAGCGATTGAGCCACGCGGGGCCATTTCTCTTTCCCTGCTAAGTGATATCAGAGGTGGAAAAGAAGGGTTGAAGATAA
>JAHIZU010000041.1 GCA_018814265.1 Candidatus Margulisiibacteriota bacterium
ATTATGACTATTGGAATGACAAAGTCAGGCGTTCATTGTTATTTGACGCCAAGGCAGACTATTTAGTTTATGGCATGGCTGAGAAGGGGATACTGGGGATTGCGAGTTATCTGCGCTCAATGACGAATGACGAATGCCTAATGACTAATGAAGGTGTCGCTGCGCGACGTTATTGTAATACGGCAATAATAACAAAAGAAATATCAAAATATAAAGATGCTCTGGTTTTATCATCGTATGAAGAAGTTGCGGCTGATAAGCGGAAATATGCTGAATCATTCAAGCTCTACTATACCGAAGGCAGGAAAAAGCAGCCGCGGGTGATCATCCAGCCCTGCCAGGGCAGGTATCTAGTAGTCTTTCCACCAGAGAATCTTAAGCAAAAAGAATTTGAAGCCCTGTTTGAGCTGCCTTTTATGCGGGCTAGCCGCTCGGGCAATATTCCGGCCTGGGATTTTGTCAAATTTTCTACCATCTCGCACCGCGGTTGTTTTGGCGGTTGTTCTTTTTGCGCCATTTCCCAGCACCAGGGCAAATATATTGTTGGCCGCAGCCTGGCCTCGATAAAGAAAGAGATCCAAGAAAAGATCATGGTCCAATCCGGCTTTAAAGGAAACATCCTTGATGTTGGCGGACCAACGGCCAATATGTATGGTCTGACCTGTTCAAAAGATGAGGGCTGCACTCGAGCTAGCTGTATTTACCCCAATTTTTGTAAATTTCTCAACCTCACGCAGAAACCATCTTTAGAATTATTAAAAGAACTACGCCAGATGCCGGGGATCAAGAAAGTCTTTATCGGCTCCGGCATTCGTTATGACTTGGCTTTGCTGGATGATGAATATATGGAGGAATTAGTTAAGCATCATGTTGGCGGACAGCTGAGTATTGCTCCCGAACATATTTGTGAAGAAGTGCTCTTGCTGATGGGCAAGCCGCGGTTTTCAAAGTTCCTTGAGTTTAAGGATAAATTTGAAAAGTTAAATAAAAAACACGGAAAAAAACAGTTCCTTATCCCGTATTTTATTGCTTCGCATCCGGGCAGTACTCTTGATCATGCCCTGAAGCTGGCTTTCTTCCTTAAAAAGAACCGTGTGCGTCTGGAACAGGTGCAGAATTTTACGCCCACCCCGATGACTCCGGCGACCTGCATGTATTATACTGGAATTGACCCATTTACCGGCAAACCTGTCCATGTGCCAAAAGGCGAAGAGCGCAGTTTTCAAAAAGCACTGCTGCAGCCCCAGCTGGCTAAAAACTACCGCCTGGTTGCTAAGGCGTTGAAGCAGCTGGGAAAGGGGAAATTGCTAAAACAATTGACCGCCTGACCGCTTTCTAATGCCTCGATAGGCTTGCCAGCGGGTCTTGGCCCTTGACAAAATCGCATTAACAACATAAAATAAGTTAGGTGCACCTAAGTTTTGTGGAAAGGAAAGCCTAATGTTTGCAAAAGAAGTAATCGCCTTGACCAGAATGGATACAGGGGAAACCGGTATTGTGGTTAATATCCTGGGTGGCAGGGGTGTATTTCGCCGCTTGGAAGCTATTGGCATAAGGATTGGCAAGAAGATCACCAAAAAAAGCCGGGGCTTATTGTGGGGGCCGATAACGGTTCAGGCGGCAGGGACCCAGATTGGTATCGGGTATGGCATGGCATCTAAGGTCATGATAGAGGTTGAGAAATGAGAAAAATCCTGTTAATGGGAAATCCGAATGTTGGCAAAAGCGCCTTCTTTTCAAGGTTGACCGGGGTGCATGTGATCACTTCAAATTATCCTGGAACTACGGTCGAGTTTACCAAAGGGCATATGCTGGTTGGGGAAGAGAAATGCGAAGTTATCGATGTGCCTGGCACTTATACATTAGAACCTACTTGTAAGGCTGAAGAAATTGCCTGTGAAATGCTCAAAGAGGCGGCTAAAAAAGCGGTAAACGAAGGGGACGTTATTATTAATGTAATAGATGCTACTAACCTCGAAAGGAATCTCTACCTTACGCTGGAGCTTATGGAACAGGACATTCCGGTTATTGTTGCCCTAAACATGTGGGATGATACCAAGCATAAGGGAATTCATATAAATATAGAAAAATTATCTAAATGGTTGGGAGTTCCGGTCTTTCCCACAGTAGCGGTGACTGGTCAAGGTTTTGCCAGGCTGATCGCGGAAATTTATAAGGCACGCACTCCAGCAGTCCGTAAGCATACTTTGGAAGAGCGATGGGAGGATATTGGTAAAGTTGTTAAAGAGGTCCAGCGGATAGAACATCGCCATCATACTATTTGGGAAAGGCTGCAGGATTTAACTATTCATCATATAACCGGATTGCCGATCGCGATCCTGATCGCCTATCTATCCTTCAAGGTTATCCGTTTTATTGGTGAAGGATTGATCGGCTATGTTTTTGAGCCGTTATTTAATAATTTTTATACTCCTTTAATCATGAAATTGAGTGTTCTTTTGGGATCTTCGGGTTTTTGGCACGATGTTTTGGTGGGAAAGTTGATCGGGGGAAGCATAGATTATATGCAGTCATTTGGGGTTTTAACTACAGGACTATATGTGCCTATCGCGGCTGTTCTCCCTTATGTATTGTCTTTCTATTTTGTTTTGGGAATACTTGAGGATTCTGGTTATTTACCCAGGTTAGCGGTGCTTATGGATAATCTTTTGCACCGTATTGGCCTTCACGGGTTTGCCATTGTGCCTACTTTATTGGCCTTTGGCTGCAACGTTCCGGGGATTTTAGCCACACGTATTCTGGAGAGTAAAAGGGAAAGGTTTATTGCTTCAACCTTGATCTCTATCGGTGTTCCTTGCGCGGCCCTTCAGGCCATGATCATCGGAGTATTAGGGGATTATGGCGGCGGACCAGTAGCTATAGTATATGGAACTTTATTTTTATCCTGGCTGATCCTGGGTTTTGTTCTAAACCGATCCCTGCCTGGCTTCAGCCCTGAATTGCTGCTGGAAATCCCACCTTACCGATTTCCGCCTCTGAGGATCTTGATCATAAAACTTTGGTGGCGGGTTAAGGGGTTTTTGCGTGAAGCATTGCCGATAGTTATATTGGGCGTGTTTATTGTAAATATCCTGTATATTTTGGGGATTTTTAATTTTATTGCTAATTTGGCGGCGCCGGTAGTAACAGGATTATTGGGATTGCCCAAAGAGGCGGTTACCGCGATCGTGATCGGATTTTTAAGGAAAGATGTCGCGGTTGGAATGTTAGTGCCGCTTAAGATGTCCGTTAACCAGCTTATTGTTGCTTGTGTGGTTTTGGCCATGTTTTTCCCTTGTATTGCTACTTTCGCGGTTTTACTTAAAGAGCTGGGCTGGAAGGATATGCTGAAAGCTGCGGTTATTATGGTCTTTACCGCTATTTTTGTTGGGACATTGCTCAACTTCATACTTTGATTTGAATATGAAAAAGAAACTAACGGCAAATATGGAAAACTACTTAGAGACTGTTTTTGTTCTGCAGAGGGAACATGGTCATGCGCATGTGAAAGATATCGCCAAAACAATAAGCATAAAAATGCCCAGTGTTACTGAGGCTTTAAGGAAACTAAAAAGATCTAGTTTGGTTAATTATGACCGTTACAACTCTGTTACATTAACTCAGAAAGGAAAAGGCATTGCCCAAAAAGTTATGGGGCGCCATCAGGTTTTATATAAATTTTTGCATGGCATTTTAAAAATTGAAAGTGGGATCGCAGAAAAAGATGCCTGCAGGATTGAGCATGTGATCAGCCGCCAGACATTAAAAAAAATAAAGAGATTTA
>JAHIZU010000002.1 GCA_018814265.1 Candidatus Margulisiibacteriota bacterium
AACCTGTTCCAGCGATTCCTTGACTGAGATCAGCTTAAAGGCCTCAGCCCTGGTCCAGTTAAATTCCAGGCTACTTTCATCCTGCCAAAAATCAATTATGCGCTCAGCAAATTGTCTTTGGGCTGGCATGGGATTAACCACATAGTATTTCTTGATCCCAAAGGTAACCGCCGCCCTGGCAATATCATGCAGGTCAAAGCCGGTAATACAGGTGGTCACAACCTCTTTGTGTTTGTTGTAAACTGGATGATGCAGTAGTGCGAGGTAAACGTTAGCCATGAGAAAAAATCTCGCTCAGGATCTTTTTGTCCTCATCATTAAGCTCGGCTCGGGCCAGCAATTCAGGCCGCTGCCTCAGGGTCTTGCTCAAGGCTTCCTTCCTGCGCCAGCGTTCGATCTCCTGATGGTTGCCAGAAAGCAAAACCTTTGGCACCTTTTTGCCCTCAAAATCCTCTGGCTTGGTATAGCTGGGGTGATCGAGTAAGCCTTCATAAAATGAGTCTTTTTGGATTGATTCTGCTTCTTTAACTACGCCGGGGATCTGCCTGGCCACCGCATCAACCAAAACCATGGCGGGGATCTCTCCGCCGGTCAACACATAATCGCCAATCGAGATCTCCTCATCCACCAGCTCCCTGACCCGCTCATCCACTCCTTCATAATGTCCACTCAGAATCGTCAAATGGTCATGCTTGGCTAAATCTTTAATTATTTCCTGTGTCAGCAACTTACCTGTAGGACACATAAAAATAATCCTCTGGCCTACGGCCTTCGGCCTTTGGCCTAATGCCTTGCTGATAACATCAGCCTTCATAACCATGCCTGCTCCACCGCCATAGGCCGTGTCATCAGCAGTTTTGTGTTTATCCGAAGTAAAATCGCGGAGGTTAATGATATTAAAACTTAAAAGGCCCTTGGTTTGGGCCTTTTTAAGCAAACTTTCATTTAATGGTCCCTGAAACATTTCAGGGAATAGGGTCAGAATTACAATCTGCACATTAGATTTCGCGGATTTCCTGGATAATACCGTCTTTAACTATGACTTCCGCGCCGCCGACTTTTTTGTAAAGGTTGTCACCAACACTAACATTTACCGGGCCTTCAAGCGGCCCCTGGACAAATTCTGAGCCAACTTGCAATTTCTTGGCATCCTCTGTCTTCATTAAAAGATCAGACTTAGCAGCGGCTTGTTTGGCTTTTTCTTCTTCCATCTGGTGCTTAAAAGCAGCGGCTTTCTGCATTAACCCCTTTTTCTTTAAAGCGTCGAGGTATGATTTGCTGCGTTCCGACATTTGCGAAACCTGGTTATCGATATTGTTCACAGCCCGTTCCAATTCTTTGCCTAAGTTCTCCTTAAAAGCCTCTGTAACAATGGCTTTGACCATTACCACCCTTTTCAATTCGATCATGTTCTTTTTCTCTGCCATAACGAACCTCCTCTTTGACAAAAATTAAGCAGACTGCTTGCCTGGTCCCTCATCGTCAGTTAAGATTTCAACCGTAACTTTCCTGTTCTGCTTTGCCGCAGCAGCCTTGGTGATCGCTCTGATTGAATTTGCTATCCGGCCTTCCCGGCCAATGACTTTTCCCGCATCTTCAGGAGCCGTCCTGATTTCAAGAATAGTGATTGATTCGCCAGCAGTTTCCTTAACGCTAATTTGATCAGGCTTATCTACAAGTGCTTTAACAATGTATTCTACTAGTTCCTTCATTTCTGCGCCTCCTCGGCCGGTTCCTGCGCCTGCTCGGGTTTTGGCTCTCCTCCTTTCGGCTCAGCCTCGGTCTTCACCTCTTCTTTTGGCTTGTCTTCTTTCTTTTCTTCGGCCGGAGCAGCTTCTGTTTTTGCTTCTCAGCCTTCTGCAGGCTTAGCTTCTGCCTCTGCCTTGATTTGAGCTTTAGATTTCTTTTTTGTCAACGCAGCCAGATCAACCGCCGGCAACAAACCAGCTTTTCCTAAAAGTATCCGGACCTTGTCAGTTGGTTCAGCACCTTGGGACAGCCAGTATTTTGTTCTTTCCTGATCAACATTAAAAACAGAAGGATCTTTGAGGGGGTCATATTGGCCAATGACTTCAATCACTCGGCCACCGCGCGGGGATGATTCATCCTGAACCACCACCCGGTAAAAAGGTTTACTTTTTGTCCCTTTTCTCTGTAACTTTATCTTTGCACCCAAAACAGTTCTCCTTTCGCACTATAGTAGTATAACCTGAGAATTATATCAGAAACGGCGTTACCCGTCAATTACTTGGTGAGGCGTAAAAGGTAGTTTTTATAGGCAGCAGCAATGTCCTCAATCGAATCTGCGCCAAATTTCTCAAGCATTGCTTTGGCCAGTTCAATAGCTACCACTGATTCTCCGATTATCGCGGCTGGTTCAACCGCACAGACATCAGAGCGCTCAACCAGCGCCTCTGTGGCTTTTTTTGTTATAAGATCAACTGATTTTAAAGGTTTTTTAAGGGTGGCAATAGGCTTAACAGCCGCATTGATAATGATTGGCTCACCATTGGTCATGCCGCCTTCCAGCCCGCCTGCATTATTAGTTTTTCGGTAAAACCCTTTTTCCTTATTATAGAAGATCTCATCGTGGGCCTTGGACCCGGGTAATGAGGCCACGGTAAAGCCATTACCGATCTCTACTCCTTTAACTGCTGGAATACCCATAATAGCCCTGGCCAGGTTCGCATCTAGGCGCCGGTCCCAGTGGACATGCGTGCCCAAACCAACGGGAACACCAGTCACAGTAACTTCAAAAACGCCGCCCAGCGTATCGCCAGCCTCTTTCGCCATATCAATGGCTTTTTTCCATTCTTTTTCCTCTGTTTTGCCGGCGATCTGCAGAACTTCGCTGAATATATTGATCTTGAACTCAGAAAGAAGCTTCTTGGCGATCGCGCCAACCGCAACCCTGGCGGTAGTTTCCCGGGCAGAAGCCCGCTCCAGGATATTTCGGACATCTTTTTGATTATATTTTAAAGCTCCAGCCAGGTCCGCGTGCCCTGGACGAAGTTCGGTCACGCTTTTTTCAAAAAACTCGGTGCTCTTATTAGGAATGCGCAGGCCGATGGGGCTGCCCATAGTTTTTCCGTTCCTGACGCCGGATACGATCTCAGCTTTATCTGCTTCGATCTTCATTCTTTCGCCGCGGCCGTGGCCCTTCTGACGGCGCTCCAAGTCGCGGTTTATATCCTCTTCAGAAAGAGACAGATTAGCAGGGCAGCCTTCAAGAATAGTAAGCAAGGCGCTTCCGTGGGATTCACCAGCAGTTAAATATCTAAACATTGCGAGGCGATTATAACATGCAGCAATCCGATAGGCAAGGACAACCAAATATATTTGTGCTTTTTAGTTTCTTGCTTTATAATTGACCCTAATGGCCTTGCTCAACAAGCATTTAGAAAACATCCACTTTCAGGATAAGCATTTTATTGGTACGGTTACCTTTAAAAACGAAGAGCTCGCGCTGCCGGACGGTACCAAAATGGCCTTGGGCATGGATGACGGCCACTGGGTCTTAATTTATCAAAGGCCAGCGGAACAACACATGAAGGTCTATAAATACGATCATCACGATAAAAAGATCATGGTCGATCAAAAAGCCGGCCAGGAAAAAGACCTTGACGAGTTCATGGCTCATCTTAGTTATTTTTTTGAGAACACAAGGACGGAAGACCTGGTAACTTTGCTTCCGCCGCAGGGATAAAAAATGATCGACGTTCACGGCATCGGCGCGTTTGGCATTGTGCCTTTTTTAAGCGATGACTTGCTTAAGCAATCCAAGCTCGCAAATATTAAAACCCGAGCCGGCAAGGTTGCTTACCTGCTGACCCTGGGGGAGAAAGCCAAAAAACCCAAGGTCAAAGAAGGCGTGCACGAAGCCCGCGGGGCGTTAAAATGGATCTCAGAAATACTAAAGGAGGAACCAGAACAATGAAATCTGACAGAGTAAAAAAAGGTCTGGAAAGGGTCCCGAACCGCGCCCTGCTCTACGCCACTGGCGTGACCAAAGGCGGCATGAAAAAACCTTTTATCGGCATTGCTAATTCATATACCAACTTAGTCCCTGGCCACGTTGATATGCGGCCCTTGGCCGAAGCGATCACCCACGGTATCTTTGCCGGCGGCGGCCAGGCTTTTGAATTTGGCCTGCCGGCTATCTGTGATGGTATTGCCATGGGGCATTTGGGTATGCATTATTCTCTTCCTTCCAGGGAATTAATTGCTGACTGCGTGGAATCAGTTGCTCAAGCTCATGCCTTAGACGGTCTGGTTCTTCTAACTGCCTGTGACAAGATCACGCCTGGCATGTTGATGGCTGCGGGACGATTAGACATCCCAACTATCGTGGTAACTGCTGGCCCAATGTATTCCGGCCGCCACAACATGATCAGAAGATCGTTAGTCCGGGATACTTTCGAAGCTCTGGCTTCTCATCGCTCAGGAAAGATAACTGCCCAGGAATTAGAGTGTCTGGAAATGGAATCCTGCCCTGGCGCTGGCGCTTGTCAGGTGCTGTATACTGCCAACACCATGGCCTGCCTGACTGAAGCCATGGGGCTTTCTCTGCCCGGTTGCGGCACAGCTTTGGCTGTTTCCGCTAAAAAGAAAAGGCTTGCCTTTGAATCAGGTGAAAAAGCTGTTGAATTAGTAAAAAGAAATGTAACTGCCAGA
The DNA here is from genome assembly GCA_018814265.1 of Candidatus Margulisiibacteriota bacterium. Lineage (GTDB taxonomy): Bacteria > Margulisbacteria > WOR-1 > O2-12-FULL-45-9 > O2-12-FULL-45-9 > JAHIZU01. The sequence goes on from JAHIZU010000002.1 coordinate 4,675, forward strand.
AAGATCCTTAATGCCAACGCTATTTACAATGCCATAGTAATGGATAACGCCCTGGGCGGTTCAACCAACACAGTGCTGCACATCCCGGCGATCGCTCATGCTGCTGGGGTGGATATCAAACTGGATTTATTTGACGAAGTCAGCAAGAAAACTCCGCACATTACCAACCTGCGACCAGGCGGCGAATTCTTTATGGAAGATTTTGACTGGGCCGGCGGGGTCCAGGCTGCGCTTCACGTCTTGAAAAACAGGATCAAGGCCAACCCATCTGTGAGCGGCAAAAACATTAAGGCTTTGGCAGCCGCAGGCAAGATCATTGACCATGACGTGATCAGGCCGTTAAACAAGCCCTTTCATAAAGAAGGCGGCATGGCTATTTTAAAAGGCAACCTGGCGCCTAACGGCTGCGTGGTCAAGCAAAGTGCTGTTTCCCCAAAATGCATGAAGTTCAAGGGCAAAGCAGTTGTGTTTGAATCAGAAGAAGCCGCGATGAAGGCGATCATGGCCAGGAAAATAAGGTCTGGCATGGTAATTGTTGTGCGCTACGAAGGACCAAAAGGCGGGCCAGGCATGAGAGAAATGTTATCCCCCACTGCAGCTATCGCTGGCATGGGATTAGGCGAATCTGTTGCCTTAATTACTGACGGCAGATTCTCTGGCGGAACTCGCGGCGCTTGTATCGGTCACATTTCCCCAGAAGCTGCTGAAGGCGGGCCGATCGCGATCATTAAGGACGGCGACATTATTGAGATCGACATTCACAAGAGAAAAATAGATCTGAAGTTAAGCCGCGATCAAATTAATTTGCGGCTGGCGCAGTGGCGGCCCAGAAAACCCAAGATCAGCACCGGCTGGCTGGCACGATATCAAAAATTAGTATCTTCAGCTAATACCGGAGCAATATTAAGGGATTAACTGCCAGCCGGAAGAAACTTTTGCCTGCCGGCGGGCTTTTTAGCACTTCTTCCTTCTTGAAAAAATATTTTCTGAAAAATATAGTTTGTCCAAAAGCGGCAGTATTTCTGTACGGTCATAACTTATCTCAGTTAAAATATTTTCAAGCTCATCAACCGTGATCTTTCCGTCCCAAACCAGTTGGCGAAAAGCTTTCCAATCATCCAGCTGTCGCCAAAATAGCTGCCAGCGCTCACCTGCCGGCTTAAAGCCAATAAATCTCGTGGCAAAGGGCCTGGCTCCCGTCTTGCAACTTTCCGGGCTCAGCCAAAAATCAATCCACTTAAATCGGCCGCCATATTCGCGACTCAAGGACGGAATTTCTCCCAATGGGAAGCGCAGAGGAAGAGGAAGAATCAATAATTCCCCCAAGATTTTCCGGCGCGCCTCACTCTGCACAAACCCGTCCGGGTGTCTCATGTGATAAGCCCGCCAGGTAGCAGGAAATGTTTTGCCATTTGCGGTTGAGAACAAATATCTTTGTAAGGCGGCTGTCATTTTGGCCCTTTCCCGCGGGCTGGGCAAAGCGTTATTTAGTTGTCTGATCCAGTCTTGCCTTGACCAATCTGAGATTGCTTCTGGAAAAACTGCGGGATATTCGCGCGCCATCGCTGTCAACTCTTTAATTAATTCATCTGGCCCTAATTCATCTTTAAAGATCAATTGCTTTAAAGCATGAAAATCATCAAGTTGCGCCCAAAAAATTCTCCAGTCTCCGGTTGGCCCCCTAAAAGTGACAAGCCTGAAAGCAAAAGGGGGGGCTCCCCTGTCTTTTTCTGCAACTGTTCTCCAGAACCTCACTACCTTGAACCTGCCACGCTCGG
>JAHIZU010000042.1 GCA_018814265.1 Candidatus Margulisiibacteriota bacterium
GCCGAAGGCCATTCTTGGGATGAACCTGTTTTAGAAAATGCTCAACCCTAGCAGCGAACGTCCACCCAGCAGATGAAAGTGAAGATGCGGCACAGCTTGTCCAGCATCATGCCCTTGATTGACCACAATCCGATAACCTGACTTATCTATCCCCTGCTCCGCCGCGATCTTTTTCATAACCAAGAACAGATCAGCAACCACGCTCATATCAGCCAGCTCATCAACAGTGTCCACGTGAGTTTTAGGGATGACTAATACATGAACCGGTGCCTTGGGAGAAATATCATTAAAGGCCAGCACTTTGTCATCCTCATAAATAATTGAAGCAGGGATTTGCCTGGAGATTATTTTGCAGAAAATGCAGTCCATGCTACTTTTCGCCGGAAATCAGCTTTTTGATCTTTTCCTTAACCAGCGGTGTCTTGGACAGGATCTCCGCGGCTTCAGCACGGGCCAAAAATTCGTTCGGCCCAAAATCCTTGCCAGCTAAATACTCGTACATGCCGGCTGTTTGGTCAGCGGCAATGGCCGGCGCTGCCCAGTGGCTCTTACTGATATCCGGAAAGACATTGCTGTTTATTTTTGACTTAACAGAAAGCCCAGCAAACTTGGCAAAGACTGTGGCAGCTTCCGCACGAGTGATCTTGCGGTTGGGTTGAAACGTCCCATCAGGATACCCCTTAACATACTGGCGATCAACCGCGACCTTCACATAGGGCGCGACCCAACTATTGCCACTGACATCCTGAAAAACCTGTTTTTGCGCTCCTGTCAAATCAAACCCCTTGGCTTTTACCAGCAAGGCAGCTAATTCACCGCGGGTAAGAGCTTTCTCCGGCCTAAAAGTCTTATCAGGATAGCCCCCCATTACACCAAGTGTGGCCAGGTATTCAATCGGCTGTTTGGCCCAATGGCCATTAGACACATCAGTAAAAGCTGTAAGGGTTGGCTTGGGCGCGACTTCAGCTAGTGGCACAACGGTTTCTTTTTCAACCTGCTTCAGGAGTTTTTTTTTGATTTGTTGTTCTGGCCCGCGGTAACCAATAGAGAAAAAGTGGGTGGTATTTTCAGCTAGGTCGCCAAATTGATGATAAGCATAATCAAAAGTAAAGGCCTGGTAATTTAGGCCAATCCCGGCGGTCAAATTGTTGTCCACGCTGGTCCCGGTGGTGGTTGCGGTCGGCTTTTGGTCAATACCCAATCTCAAGGCTAGCAGTTTTATGGGCCAGTATTCCAAGCCAGTATGCCAAACCGTGGGCCGGTTAGCCCCTCTGCCGCTTTCATATTCAAGATTTAAACTTAGATCTTGACTCTCATGCCGCCGCCAGGCAGAAAGCCCCAACAGCTTAAAAGTGCCTCCCATGCGCGTGGCCATAGGAATTGATTCTTCAACACTGTTCTTCTCCCAGGTAAATTTCCCGCCAGCAGACATGGGCAAACAATTGTTAAAAGTTAGCCCCAGCCTGGTCCAGGAATTAACCTGCCAGGTCAGACCCAGGTCAGCGTCCATCCCAGTGCCAGTCGCGCCCTGGAGGCTGGTCCCGCCGCCAGTAAAGCCCTGCAGAAAATACTTGAGGCTGGCGCCGACTGAAACATTATCAAAATTGCCTCGCAAAAAGCGGCTCAGTTGTGAGCCGTAAGTAAAGAAAATAATACTGGAACCGTAATCCGCGTTGCTTTCCCAGGAAACCGCGGCAGTGGAGCCTGTGCCAGTAACCGTGGTAATGGGAATACTGCTGACCGCAGCGTTAATATAGCCAATGCCAATGCGGCCGATCGGCGCAGTGTCTGCCACACCAACCATCAGGTAATTAACGTCGTTTATAAGCGTTCCGCTCATGCTAATGATATTGAGGTTGGGATTGAGAACTAATCCCGCGGGATTGGTGAAGATGGCAGAGGCGTCATCCAGGCCGCCCACCGTGGCCTTGCCCAGGCCCAAGGGCCGCGCTCCGACACCAATTTCAGCTATATCAATAGCTGCCAGGGCTGAGCAGCTGACTGCCAACAAAATGACTGAGATGGAAAAAAGTCTTCTCATTCGTAAAATATTATGCCTCTTAATGATTTCAATGTCAACAGTAATTATGATAGAATAAAATCCATGCTTGGTTCTGGAAACCTGCGAATGAACTTCGCGGTTTCCAGAATCGCATACTAAAACAACACTAAGACTTTTAATCTTTGTCGTGAACAATAGAAAACATGTATAAAACATTTCACTACACATTTAGCACTTATAAAAGAAAAAAGATATTAAATGGCAATATTGTTAAAGAGTTGGCGATTATTTTTATAGATATCTGCAGGGAAAAAGAATTAAGACTAATTTGTCAAAACATCCTCGTTGAGCACGTTCACTTACTAGTAGAGAAAAAAGCAAGCGACAGCAATGAATACGTAATGAAGATGATAAAAGGGATAAGCTCTCGCCAATTCTTTAAGAAAAATCCAAGCAACCGTTTGGAATTCAGAAAATTATGGGGGAGAGGCTACCGAGCCGAGGAAATCATGGGAGAACAGCATCTCAGACATATTATTGCTTATATAGAGGGACAAAAGGTTAACGGAATCGACAAAAGAATTAAGCCGATTTGGAAGCCGCGACGCACCTCGACTTCGCTCGGTGCTGCCCTGAGCTTGCCGAAGGGTTTAGTCGCAGGCTTCCAAAAAAGGAGAATCGGAAGCCGCGACGTTTAGTCGCAGGCTTCAATATACCATGCTTTCCCAGATCAGAAACTTCTCGATTATCGCCCATATAGACCACGGCAAATCAACCCTGGCTGACCGCCTGCTGGAGTTTACTCATACCATTGAAAAAAAGGCCATGCGGGAGCAGGTCCTTGACACCATGGACCTGGAACGGGAACGCGGCATAACGATTAAAGCCCAGGCCATTCGCATGCAATACAAAGATCATATTCTTAACCTGATCGACACCCCGGGCCACGTTGATTTCAGCTATGAAGTCTCCCGTTCGCTGGCCGCCTGCGAAGGCGCTCTTTTATTGGTTGACGCAACCCAGGGCATCGAGGCTCAGACCCTGGCCAACGCTTACCTGGCCAAACAACATGACCTGGTCATTATCCCGATAATTAACAAGGTCGATCTGCCAGCGGCAGAGCCGGAAAGGATCGCCGAAGAATTAAATAACGTCATGGGCATCGAGGAAAAAGACATTATCCTGGCTTCAGCCAAAGACGGGACTGGCGTATTGGAAATCCTGGAAGCCATCATTAAAAGGGTCCCTCACCCCCTGGGCAAAAAGTCTGCCCCGCTGCAAGCCTTGATCTTTGATTCTCACTATGACGCTTTTCGCGGAGTGATCGCCTATATCCGGGTAATGAACGGAGAGATCAAGACCGGCCAGCAGATCCATTTGATGGGCGGCAAAAAAACTTTTGAAGTCCAGGAAGTAGGAACTCTGAAGCTTGGCCTGCAGCCCAGGGAATCGCTGGCAGTTGGCGAAGTTGGCTATCTGGTTGGCAATATTAAAGAAGTCAAAGACTGCCGCGTGGGCGATACAGTAACTGACGCTAAAAACCGCGCTAAAAGCCCGTTGCCCGGCTATAAACCGATCAAGTCAATGGTCTTTTGCGGCTTCTACCCCTTAGCTGGAGAAGACTATGAGAATTTAAAAGACGCAGTCAGTAAATTACAGTTGAATGACGCCGCCCTAAGCTATGAACCAGAGACATCCACCGCCCTGGGCTTTGGCCTGCGCTGCGGTTTCCTGGGATTGCTTCATCTGGAGATCGTCCAGGAAAGACTGGAAAGGGAATTCGGCTTAAAGATTATCGCCACCGCACCCAACGTAATCTATAAAGTAAACAAAAACAACAAAAAGTCGGTCATGGTAGACAATCCCAATCAAATGCCGCCAGCCGCGGAGATCGAGTCCATTGAAGAACCCTATTTAAAGCTGACCATTTTCTCTCCGGCTGAGTTTGTCGGTTCGGTCATGACAATTACCACGGAAAAACGCGGCTCATTCATCAACCTGGAATACCTTGACCCAAAAAGGGTGATGATGACGTTTGAAATACCATTGTCTGAAGTGATCTCAGAATACCATGATCTGCTAAAATCAGTGACCCGTGGCTACGCCTCAATGGATTACGAAGTGATCGGTTATCGCGTGTCCAATCTGGTCAAAATGGATATTTTGTTGAATCAGGAACCAGTTGATGCCCTATCAACGATCGTGCATCGCGATCATGCCTTTCCACGGGGCAAACGACTGACCGAGAAACTAAAAGAGCTGATCCCGCGCCACCAGTTCGTCATTCCTATCCAAGCCTCGATCGGCGCCAAGATCATTGCCCGGGAGAACATCCCAGCGATCAAAAAGAACGTGCTGGCTAAATGTTATGGCGGTGACATAACCCGCAAACGCAAACTTCTGGAGAAGCAAAAAGAAGGAAAAAAACGCATGAAGCGCGTTGGCCGCGTTGATATTCCGCAGGAAGCTTTTCTGGCAGTCCTCCGTCTGGGCTAATGAGTGAAGTAAAGTCGCTATACATCCACCTCCCCTTCTGCAAAAAGAAATGCAATTATTGTGATTTTGTCTCGTATGCAGGCAAAGAATCACTGATCGATGATTATGTGGAAGCGTTGATAAAGGAAATTCGTGCCCTCACCCGCCTGCATTCAGGTCACCTCCCTCTCCCAGAGGGAGAGGGTTTAAAAACAATCTACTTTGGCGGTGGAACTCCCACTCTGCTTTCTCCGAAGCATTTCGATAAAATAATATCTACCATCATTAGTCATTCGTCATTA
>JAHIZU010000043.1 GCA_018814265.1 Candidatus Margulisiibacteriota bacterium
AACGCGAAAACGCCAGGCTTTGAACCGTTAGCTTTTGATGAAGAATTAATGGCGGCGGTAAAAAGGCTGGACCGCAAAGAAGTTGTGCTGGAAGAAGAGCTGTCAGCTTTGACCGAGAATTCAGTCAAATATTCATCATACGTTAAACTGCTTACTTCAAAAATTAATATGCTGAGAACAATTGCTACGCAGGGGAGGCGGTAATAATCCATGGGGCTTGATCAGGCTTTAAATATCAGTGTTACCGGATTGCAGGCGCAAAGAGTGACCATGGAATTAATCGCTTCCAATCTGGCGAATATTAACACTACTAGAACTGTTTTCGGTGGCCCATACCGCCGCCGTGTTGCTGTGCTGGCTGAAACTCCAGTGAAGTCATTTGCTGATGAATTATCTCTGGCCGAGACCCGGATGCACGGGGGCGGAGTTGATGTGGTTGAGGTGGTAGAAGACTCAACTCCCTTTCAGAAAGCCTATAAACCAGGCCATCCTGATGCTGATAGACAAGGTTATGTTTCCCTGCCAAATGTTAATTATTCCGAGGAGATGGTCGATCTGATGTATACTTCCCGGATGTATGAGGCCAATATTACGGCTTTTAACGCGACTAAGAAAATGATGCAAGATACTTTGCAACTACCCTAAGGAGTTGTTTAAATGGCGGAACAGATAAGTCCGATCAATAATGCTGAGATGAGGCTGGCCCAGATCCTGGGTGATGATTATTTGTCGCAGGCGTCAGAGGTGGCTGCCGGGCCGGCAGAAGCAGCCAAACCCCTTGGACAGCCCACGCTTTCCGGAAATCCATTTGAAGATGTTCTGGCCAAAGCAATGCATGCTATTGATGGGGTTAGTCGCTCAGAAATGCACGCTAATCAATTGATTGAAAAATATATGCGTGGCGAAGTGGAAATGCACGAAGTGATGATTGCCCAGTCTAAGATTAGCATTATGATGCAGCTGGCTGTCTCGACTATCACTTCAGCAGTCACCAGCTTTAAAGAGATCACGCAGATGCAGATCTAATTACCTGCCTGACGGCAGGCAGGAGGAGGAGTAATGGCGGAACCAGCTTCAGCCGCCCTGGCAGCAGGCGGATTTGATATAAGAAGATTATTGCTTTTGGCCGGAGTGGGCATTGTTATTTCTATTGCGGTCCTATTCTTTTTCTTTCGCGGCTGCGCGCCGTCCGTCCGCGGAACAAGCGGCTATACTGTTATTTATTCCAACCTAAGCCTCAAGGACGCGGCTAATGCGATTGGCCGTCTTAAAGAGCTGGCGATACCCTATGAAATCAAAGATGAAGGCGGGTCCATAGCCGTGCCAAAACAACGCGCTGATGAAGCTAGATTGGGGCTGGCGGAAAAGAACCTGCCGGCTGGCGGTGTCGTGGGTTGGGAGATCTTTGATGAGGCCAGGCTTGGGGCGACTGATTTTGACCGGCGGATCCAATTAATTAGGGCGATTTCTGGTGAGCTTTCCCGGACCATCAGGCGGATCCAGGCGGTTGAAGACGCCCGGGTACAAATTGTTATGCCAGAGACCCGGCTGTTTGCTGAAACAGCGGCTCCAGTGACCGCTTCTGTAATGCTGCGCTTGCGTCCCGGCGCCACCTTAGACATGGCAAAGGTCAATGGGATTATTCATCTGGTGGCCAGCAGCGTGGAAAATTTACAGACAGAGAATGTAACGGTGGTTGATAATACTGGTCGAATTCTGACTGCCAAAGCGGCCGGGCAGCCAGTTCCGGAAATACCCGTTGCGGTTGGACAACCGTTGCCAAAACCAACGACTGAAGTCCCGCCGGTTGAAATTGTTGTAAAAAAAGAAATTGAAGTTGCAAGAAAAATAGTTGAACCAGTTGTTGAAGTGAAGGAGAAAGAAAAAGAAGTCAAAGTGGAAAAGCCAAAGGAAGAACCTAAGGAGGTTGCAGAAGTCAAACTCCCCTTGACTTCAGAGGAGAAAATTCTGCTCATAGTGCAGGCCAAAAAAGAGCTGGAGCGTAATTTGGCCGGCAAGGCCCAGGAGATACTAAATCGTTTTTATCCTCCTAATAGCGCGATTGTTAAAGTGAACGTTGAAATCCTCAATGGTAATAAGGGCAGCAAATTTGTAGCAGAGCAATTAAAGGTCAAAAAAACGACCGCGGTAATTTTGATTGACAACCGGGTAGATCTTACCAAGGAGTTAAAACAGGCAACTTATCAAGCCATAGCTGCGGCCATTGGCTACAACCGCAAACGCGGCGACCGTATTGTTATGCAAAAGGTGCCGTTCCATTTGGCTACCCCTCCGCCTGAGATAATTAAGGGGGAAGTGGAAAAAGTGCTGCCGACTAAGCCAAAAATGAAATTACCTGTTTTGCCAGCCAGCTGGCTGCGCAACATCGCCTGGCTAATGGGAATTGTTGCCGCGGCATTTGTTGTTATCTTGCTTATCGGGCGCTTTCGGCCAAAACCAAAGACAACTGCCAAGGTCGTGGCTAGACCACAGAGCCCGCCATCTAAACCAACACCGCCTTTGAGCAGGGAAAAGACCAATGCCCTGGAGAACATTAAATCGGCGGTGGAAAGGGATCCTGAGCGTATTGCCCAGCTGCTCAGGAGCTGGTTAACGGAATAATGCCGTTAACGGGAAGGGAGAAAGCAACAATATTTTTGTCTATTTTAGGCGCTGAGACGTCAGCCAGGGTCTTACGTTATTTGCCTGATGAGTTGGCTGATCTGATCGCTTCAGGAATTAATCATTTGCCATCGCCTTCTCAGGACGCGCTCTCAGAAGTTTTAGGAGAATTTAAAGGTTTTGTGGCTTTACCCGAATCCCGGGAGGCAGTTCCTGCGCCGCAGATCGCGCAGAAACCTAAGTCAGTAATACCCAAGCGCCAGTTTGGCTTTTTACTATACGAACGTCCGCAAATGTCAGCCTTTCTTTTGTCGCAATTGCCCGGTGATCAGCGCGAGGAAGCTTTGAACTCCTTATCTAGGGAGAAAGGGATTGTTATGGGGCTCTTAGCTAATTTGAAAAATAATATCTTAACAGAAAAACTGTCCGCCAAACTTAAGGAACAATTCAAGGGAAAGTTGTTTTCAGAATAATCAAAAATGGGACTGATCAAAAGAGATCAAATTGAAGAAAAAGGCACGGTTATCATTGAGAAGAAACCGCCGCTGATCCATGCTAAGCCAAAACCAAAACCAATTGCTCCAACTGTTCCCAGTAAACCCTTGACCACTGATGATCTGCCCAAAGCCAAGAGCGAGGCCCAGCGGATCGTTGATCAAGCTATGAATGAAGCCGAAGCAGTAAAGGAAGAGGCCAGGGAGGCCGGTCGAGAAGAAGGCATGGCTGAAGCCTCGGCGCGGATCGAGGAAGCGCTAGTAACTCTTGACGAAGCTGTTAAAGAGCGCAGGGTAATCATTAAAGATGCTGAGCAGGAAATTTTAAGGCTGGCCATCCGGGTTGCCGAGCAGATTATCAGGTCTGAGGTTTCTTTGCATCGTGATGTTTGTTTGAATATTGTTGCTGAGGCGATTTCCCGTGTCTCAGACCGGGAACAGATTATCGTCAGGGTAAATCGTGAAGACGCGGAACATCTTAAACGTTATAAGGATCGTCTGGCGGGCATGCTTGATGGGGTAAAGAGCTTTTCGATTTTGGAGGACGCCAATGTGGAACCCGGTGGCTGTGTTATCGAGACCAATTTAGGCTTTATTGATGCGAAAATATCCACCAAGCTGAAATCTATTGAAACAGCCTTCAAAAAAGTCTCTTCCGAAGAAGAAGATCGATTGCCTCAATGAAGATGAATCTTGATAAATATCACAAAGCAGTTGAACGCGCTGACCTGGTAAAAGTAATTGGTAAAGTTGTCCAGGTGGTTGGTTTGATCATTGAGGCTCAGGTAGGCGGGGTTTCGGTCGGTGACCTGTGCTCCATCCGTCTGGAAAAAAGCAATCATGATTCTTTTGCTGAGGTAGTTGGCTTTCGCGAAAAGCGGGTTTTATTGATGCCGCTTGGCTCAACAGCTGGGATCTCTCCTGGTGCGCAAGTAGTTGCGGCAGGCAAACCCTTGATGGTGCGAGTTGGCGAGGATCTTTTAGGCCGCGTGCTTAGCGGCCTGGGCGAGCCTGTGGACGGTAAAGGGCCGATCATTGGTGAAGCTGATTATCCCCTCGATGCCGACCCGCCTGATCCGGTCAAACGTCCCAGGATAACCGAAGTTATGAAAGTTGGTATCCGGGCGATTGACGGCATGCTGACCGTTGGCAGAGGCCAGCGGATAGGCATTTTTGCCGGGTCCGGTGTCGGTAAATCCACCCTGATGGGCATGATCGCCAGAAATGCTGAGGCTGATATTAACGTTATTTCCCTGGTGGGTGAGCGTGGTCGGGAAGTCCGGGATTTTATTGAGGAGTCACTTGGCGAAGAAGGCATGAAAAAATCAGTTGTGGTCTGTGCCACCTCTGATCAACCGCCGCTGATCCGATTGAAAGCCGCTTTTGTGGCCACGGCCATTGCTGAATATTTTCGCAACCAGGGTAAAAAAATAATCCTGATGATGGACTCGACCACTCGCTTTGCCATGGCCCAGCGAGAAATAGGCCTGGCTGCTGGCGAGCCGCCGACGACCAAAGGGTATACGCCATCGGTTTTTGCCCTGCTGCCTCGTTTGATGGAGCGCTCCGGCACCTCGGTAACTGGTTCGATCACTGCCTTTTACACGATCCTGGTTGAAGGCGATGACATGAATGAGCCGATTGCTGACCATTCTCGCTCAATTCTTGACGGACATATCGTGTTATCGCGCGATCTGGCTGCCCGCAACCATTATCCGGCCATTGATGTGCCGCACAGCGTTTCCCGATTGATGACCAATTTGGTTTCAGATGAACATAAGCAGGCTGCCGGGAAATTAAGGGAAGTGCTGGCGCGCTACACCGAGGCAGAAGATTTGATCAATATAGGAGCTTATGTTAAAGGCAGCAATCCCAAGATCGATTTCGCGCTTTCCAAGATCGAACAGGTCAATGCTTTTTTAAAGCAAGGCACCTTTGATCAGGTTAAATATGAAGAGACGGTTAAGCGCTTACTTAGCGTCTTTGCTAAATAATGGGGGCATAAAAAGTGGCTAAGCAGAAACCCGGTAAAAGATTTAAATATGATCTCCAGTCTGTTTTAAAAGTCAGAGCAATAAAAGAGAAAAAAGAACAGGAAATATTTGCTGAGAAGCAGCGTGATTTTCTAACTGAAAAGCAAAAAGAGGAAGCTATCGAGGAAAACAAAAGGAACAAAGAAGACGACCTGCGCGGCGTCTTTAAAAAAGGCCCGATCACTGATTTTTCTAAGGTCTTGTCCAGAAAGGCTCATCTTGAAGTATTGAAAGATAATCTGGACAAGCAAGTTGAAAAGGTCATTGAATCCAGCAAGCTGCTCGAAGAGCAGCGGGCGCGCCTCATCTCATCCATGAAAGATAAAAAGATCATGGAAAAGCACAAAGAGAAAAAGCTAAAAGAATACGATAAAATGATGCTAGATTTAGAGACAAAATTTCTGGATGAAATTGCGACCTCGCGTTTTAAACACAAGCAGTAAGCTTAGAGAGCCTTTTTGACTTTACCTGCCTTGAGGCATTTAGTGCAGACATATTCCTTGGTTTTTTTCCCGTTAATCAGTATGTTCATTTTTTGCAAATTGGGCCTAAATAAGCGTTTGGTGGAATTCATGCTGTGCGAGACCGTATTGCCGCTCCTGGCTTTTTTGCCGCATATAAAACATTTTCTGCTCATGATGTTTATAGTATATCATAAATATGTTAAAATGGCAACCTCACCCCCCGCTAGCGTTTAAGCCGCCTCCCCCCTCTCCATCTTCGATGGAGAGGGGGGAGGGAAAGCAATAACGTAAGCAGGGGGGTGAGGATTAAATGATAATGACAGTAAATCTGCAGACCCCAGTCCAATATCTTAAGGGCGTTGGCCCAAGAGCGGCCATGCTGCTGAAAAAACTCGGCGTATTGACCGTTGAGGACCTGATCTATTTTTTCCCCCGTGATTATGATGATCGAACCCAAGTTGCTTTGATTTCTGAACTGACCTCTGCCGATTATCAGGTTATCAGAGGAGAAATTATAGATATTAGGCAGCAGCTTACCCGCAATCATTTCTCAGTTTTAAAGCTTAAAATTGCTGACCACTCAGGTTCTATCCAGGCGGTTTCGTTCAATCAGCCATATCTGGCGAGACTATTTCGCCCTGGAATGAAACTGATCATTTCCGGCAAGCTCGAATTCTCAAGCTTTGAAGGCATTAATCAATTTATTGTGCGGGATTATGAGATAGATACAGGCGTTAACCCAAAGATCGTGCCGCTTTACCCATTAACTAAAGGCCTTTTTCCCAAGAAGTTACGGAATATTGCCAAAACAGCTCTGGATAATTGTTTGGCCGACATTGAGGAATGGCTGCCGGAAGAGTTGCGCTTAAAGCACAAATTGTGCGGTCTGTGCGAAGCGATAGAGCATCTGCATTTCCCGGCCAAGCTTTCCCAAACAGTGCCGGCCCGCAGGAGACTGGCTTTTGATGATTTTTTTATATTTCAGCTTGGCTTGGGTTTGCGCCAGAGCAGGATAAAAGCTGAGGCAGGCATTTCATACAATATTGACCAAAGAATGCTGAATGATCTCCAGGAGGCCTTGCCTTTTAAGCTTACTTCGGCACAGGAAAGAGTCTTAAAGGAAATACAGGCTGATATGCAAAGCAATCATCCCATGAACCGCTTGCTGCAGGGTGATGTCGGGTCTGGAAAGACGATTATCGCCGCTCTATCTTCATTATTAGCCATTCACAATGGCTATCAAGTAGCTTTGATGGCGCCGACTGAGATCCTGGCGCAGCAGCATTATGATAAGATCATCAGACTACCAGGATATCAGAAGATCAGAGTTGGGTTATTAACTGGCGCGACCCGGAAGAATAAACAGGTGGAAAAGCTAGACAAACACGACTTGATAATTGGCACGCATGCTTTGATCCAGGATAAGGTTAACTTTGAAAAATTGGGATTGGTCATCATTGATGAACAGCACCGTTTTGGCGTGCAGCAGCGGGCGCAATTGGTAAAAAAAGGGGTCAACCCTGATTTTTTGGTCATGACTGCCACGCCGATTCCCAGGTCACTGGCCCTGACACTCTATGGCGATCTTGACCGCTCGGTGATTGATGAGTTGCCTCCAGGCAGGACGCCGGTCAAGACCTACTTTGTGCCTGAAGATAAACGGCGCGGCGCTTACGAATTTATGCGTCAGCAAATAAAGGCTGGCCGCCAGGTTTTTATTGTCTGTCCGCTGGTTGAGGAATCGTCAAAGGTTGACCTAAAGGCGGCTCTGGATGAGGCCGAGCGCTTGCAACGTGATATTTTTCCGGAATTGACGGTTGGCCTGCTGCATGGCAGGCTAAAGAGTGAGGCCAAGGATCAGGTCATGAAGCAATTTAAAGATGGCCAGATCCAGATACTGGTCTCCACAACAGTGATTGAAGTGGGGATTGATATACCGAATGCCACTGTTATGGTGGTGGAGCACGCCGAAAGGTTTGGTTTGTCGCAGTTGCATCAGTTGCGCGGCCGGATAGGCCGCGGGGCAAAGCAATCACACTGCTTTTTGCTGGCAGACGCTAAATCCCAAGAGTCCCGGGCCAGGATCAAGGCAATGATCGATTCAACAGACGGTTTTCAGCTGGCTGAAGTTGACCTGAAATTGCGCGGTCCAGGCGATTTCTATGGCATCAGGCAAAGCGGTTTGCCAAACTTTCGCGTTGCTGATATAATTATGGACGAGAAAATACTGCGGGAAGCGCGAAAGGCCGCATTTGATTTGATCGAGGAAGATGTGAACAGTGCGCGTAATATCTGGCAAAGCCAAGGGCAAAAAGTTAAAGGCGCCGTCGCAGGCGCGACCCTTAACTGACCGGGCAAAAGAAGCCCTTTTTAACATCTTGAGAAATAAAGTTGTTGATAGCGCTTTTCTGGATCTCTTTGCCGGATCCGGAGCTGTTGGCATAGAGGCTTTATCCAGGGGCGCTGAAAAAGCTGTTTTTGTTGATCTTGATCGAAAAGCTGTCAGCATAATCAGGGAGAATCTTAAAAATACAGGATTGGCTGAGCAGGCTGATGTTTATGCGAATGACGCTGTTAGCGCTTTGAAGGTTTTGGGAAGTAAGCTTTCCAGGTTTGATCTCATTTTCCTGGGAGCGCCGTATGATAGCCCTGCTCTTGAAAGCGCCTTGGAAAAGATTGGAGAGTTGGATTTATTAAAGCGTTCCGGAGTGGTTATCGCAGAACACAGGAAACAACACAAGCTTTTGGAAGAATATGGGCAGCTGAAGATATTCAGGGAAGAAAAATACGGAGAAACGGTATTTGGTTTTTATGAGATGGGGAAACCTGCGACTGAACGTCGCGGTTTCCAAATTGAGGAAAAGCGAATTCGAGATTAACATGAAAGTAGCGATTTATCCAGGTAGTTTTGATCCGGTTACCAATGGGCACGTTGACGTGATCGAACGCGCGGCAAAGCTTTTTGACAAGGTGATCGTGGCGGTCATCCGCAATCCGGAAAAGAAGCCCAGGTTTTCTTTAGAAGAGCGGGTTGAGATGCTGCAAAGATCATTGGTTAATGACCCAAGTGTTGATGTGGAAAGCTTTGATGGGTTATTGGTCGATTACGCTAAAAAGAAAAAGGCCAATATTATCGTTAGGGGCCTGCGCGCTGTCTCAGATTTTGACTATGAATTCCAGATGGCGCTGACTAACCGTAAAATGGCGCAGGAGATAGAGACCCTTTTCTTTAT
>JAHIZU010000044.1 GCA_018814265.1 Candidatus Margulisiibacteriota bacterium
ACGGGCCCATATTAACCAACAACTAACAACACGGCGCCTTCGGCGCCTACAACTTACAACAAATTATCTTAATGATTTTTTAAATCCGGAAAGTTGCTTAACAATACTCTCAGCTTCTAGCATTATTATATCGCAATTTTTTTGATTTACAAAGCTATTTGTTGTTGTTAGTTGTTAGTTGTAGGTTCGACGAAGTCGAACCGTGTCGTTTGTTAAAGAAGTAATCGGTCCAACTATTCGGAACATTCGTTAAACGGGTCATGTGCAAATACAAGCTTGAGGGCGGACGATATGGCGTCCCGGTCAACTTCATCCCCGCCGCTTCCAGAGTCTGGTCACCCTTGCGGTTATTGCAGCGGGCGCAGCTGACAACCATATTGTCCCAAGTCTCCCTACCCCCTCGGCTTTTAGGAATAATATGATCAAGTGTCAGGCTGCCGTTGTTTTTGCCGCAGTACTGGCAGGTATGGTTATCCCTGAGATAAATATTTTTCCGCGTTAAAACTATTTCCAGATACGGTATTGGCACATATTTGGTCAGTTTTATTATCTCAGGCAACCTAAGCTTGCCATTTATCAAGGTACCGTTAAACTTCACCCCGCTGGCCTTGCCCTTATACATAAGGATCATGGCCCGTCTCCAGCTGGTAATGTTGATCGGGCCGTAACTCGAATTCAACACTAAAACTTTGTGAAATCCATTACGTTTCGGGTCATCCTCGCTCATTTACGTTTCACCAAAATTGATTATAGCATAATGATTCAAAGTTAGACAAGGATAAATCTCGGTGATATAATCAATTGTCGCGCGGAGGAGTGGCCGAGTGGTTGATGGCACCTGTCTTGAAAACAGGCATGCGCGCAAGCGCATCGGGGGTTCGAATCCTCCCTCCTCCGTATTAACTAACAAGACGCCCCGACTAACGTCGGGGCTACAACTTACAACTAACAACTATTTGTATTTATTATTATATAATGCATTCATTTGTTGTAAGTAGTTAGTTGTAGGCGCCGGAGGCGCCGTGTTGTTAGTTAATTGGAGGAGTGGCAGAGTGGTTGATCGCGGTCGCCTCGAAAGCGACTATACCTTAACGGGTATCGGGGGTTCAAATCCTCCCTCCTCCGAAGATTAGGAGGCAAATGTGAAAAAGCTTAGGCAGCCGATTATTTGGCCGATCCTTATCATCCTTGCCCTTTTGTTCGCCGCCTATGCCGCGTATTTATCAATTAAAACTTCCAGCCGTGGCGGTAAATTAAGTCCTGGCATTCGGGCGCTGATGAACGAACCCGGCTACAAACAGGCCAGCTGGGGCCTACTAGCCGTTGATCGCCGGAACGGCAAAATGATAGCTGACTTTAATTCAGAAAAACTCTTTGTGCCGGCCTCGACCACCAAACTTTTTACCGTTGCTGCTGCCCTGCACGTTTTAGGCAAAGATCACCTTTTTAAGACACCTGTTTACCAGCTGGGCAGCATCGATAAAAACGGCGCATTATACGGCGACTTAGTGCTGGTGGCCAGCGGCGACATTACCCTGGGCGGCCGCAGGAATCCGGACGGAACCATGGCCTACACCTCAATGGACCATACTGACGCTAACAGCATTAATGGCGCAACCCTAACCCCGACCAAACCCCTGGCCGGCTTGGACAACCTGGCCAGGCAGGTGGCTGATACCGGCATCAAACGGATTAGAGGCGAGATCATAATTGATGCCAGAATATTTCCCCAGGGCCAACCAACAAATAGTGATGCGGATTACGTTCTCTCGCCGATCATGATCAATGATAATCTGATCGACTTTATCATTAAGCCAACTGAGCCTGGCAACCCTGCCCTGGTTGTCTGGCAGCCCTTTACTGAATTCTACGACTTTGACGTTCTGGTCAATACTGTTGCGCCGGGAAAATCCAGCCAGATCATCATAACCTCTCCGGAAAAACGCACAATACAAGTCCGCGGCCAGATCGCGGCTGATCAAGCCCAGCTGGTGCGCACCTATCAAGTAAAAGACCCAACGGCATATGGCCGGGCACTTTTCATCGAAGCACTGGAACAGGCAGGCATAGTAGTTGACGCGTCTTTAAGAAAAAATAATCCCACAATCCGGCTGCCTGATAAAGAAAAATATGCTGAACTAAAAAAAATAGCCGAATACACTTCGCTGCCCTTTTCTGAATACGCCAAAATGATCCTCAAGGTCAGCCATAATCCGGGCGCTGACACCCTGCTCTATCTGATCGCTAATAAACAAGAAAAAAAATCTTTTGCAGACGGATTAGCAATTGAAAAAGAATTTTTATCCCAGGCCAAAGTTGATCTCAAGGCTGTCTTCCTGGGCGATGGCCAGGGCGGCGTGCGCGAGGACCTGATCAGCCCCAAAGCCGCAGTAGAACTCTTGCGCTACATGGCTAAGCGTCCAGACTTTGAGACTTATCATCTGGCCTTACCGATCCTGGGGGTCGACGGCAGTTTGGCCAGCATGGCCAGGCCCAACAGTCCGGTGCGCGGCAAGGTCCAGGCCAAAACCGGCACGACTATTCTTTTTATCCCGATGAACGAGACCCCTTTTCTTTTAAGCAAAGGCTTGGCCGGTTATCTGACAACCAAAAAGGGACGCGAAGTAGCCTTTGCTTTTTATGTTAACAATGTAAACATGTCTCAGGCAAAAAACTTTGACGATATCCTGGATTTTGTTACCCGGGCCGGCACAGACCTGGGCAAGATCTGCGAAGCAATTTATCTGGAGAATTAAATACCCATGAGTACTAAAAATGATCAGCAACGAATGTATAAAGATCTGGCAAAGTATTTTCCGATCATTACACCGCCGGAAGATTACCTGGAAGAATGCGAATATTTTGCCCAAGTCATCAAGAACACTTCGCCGATCGAAAGCAAAACCCTGCTTGACCTGGGCTGCGGCGGCGGCAATGATGATTTTGCCTTAAAAAAACACTTTAAGATCACGGCAGTTGACGTTAGCCCTGAGATGCTCAAGATCGCCAAAAAATTAAATCCCGAGGTCAAATACCTCAAGGGTGACATGCGGTTTGTGCGGTTAAAGGAAAAATTTGACGCGGTGACCATATTTGATTCAATTAACTACATGGTTACGAAAGACGATCTGCGGGCTGTTTTTTCCACCGCTTATGAGCACCTTAAACCCGGAGGCGTACTGGTAACAATTGCCGAAGAAACCCCTGACCGCTTTGTGCAGAATAAGACAAAATGCTCGGTACAAAACAAAGATAATATCGAAGTCTCATTCATTGAAAATTATTTTGACCCGGACATCAAAGATACAACTTATGAGGCAACCTTTGTTTTTCTGATCAGGGAAAAAGGAAAATTAAGGGTTGAAACTGACTTCCATCTCTGCGGTATTTTCCCCTTAGAAACCTGGTTTGATCTGCTGCAGGAAACGGGTTTCACGATTAATAAATTAGATTTCAATGTTTCTGAGCCGGAGGCCAGGACGTACCCCCTGCTGGTCTGCGTCAAGCCAACAGAGAAATGAATCCAATGCCAAGATTAAAGTTTTTCTTGTTATCAGTTGTGATTTTAGTCGCGGCATTCATTGTTTCCTCCTGCAATAACAGTGTCGAGCTTGAGACCACAACAACAACTGCAACCACCAGCACCCAAACACCGATCAAAGGGCCGGACCGTGCTGATGGCCAAATGAATGATAATGACCAGACTTTTCGCTCGCTAACTGTCTCCAACATTTCACCCGAAGTGGTTTTTCTCGGCAGCGAAGGCAATGGAATATTTCGCAGCACTGACGGCGGAACAAGCTGGGACTGGCTGCGCAGCGGTTTGCTCCACACAGGCACATCTTATCCTGAAATCTATGACATAGCTATCCATCCGTCAAATAATGACAGCGTTTATGCTGCTACCCTGACCGGCTATGGCGTATCCGACTTTGGCGGACCCTACAAAAGCACGGACAGCGGAGACAATTGGGCTAGAAAAATCAACGGCTTAGGCAACAATTATTATGCCAGCAGCATCACCATCGATCCTGCCAATCCCAGCACCCTTTATTTAGCGATCGGTGCCGGCACCTCGACTGGCGGCAGTGATCAGGGGACTTTCTATAACGGCGCAATTTACAAAAGTACTGATAGCGGCGATACCTGGAGCAGCTTGAATGTTCCCTCACCGACTGACCAAAACCGGATCACCAAAATCATAGCCTGGGATTCCAATAATATCTATTTTCTTGGCACAAATTTCACTGACACAACAGAAGCCGCCGGCCTGATGAAAAGCGCGGACGCTGGGCAAAGCTGGGCAGCTATTAATACGCCAAATATCCATGTGGCAGCTTTTGATGTGGCTCCCCTCAACAAGAACATCATCATTATTTCTCAGCGG
>JAHIZU010000045.1 GCA_018814265.1 Candidatus Margulisiibacteriota bacterium
AACGTGTTTGCCCTTATTTAAAGCCGCGAGTATAAACTTTAAGGCCGGGTTTACCCCGCCAATCGCTTCCACCACCACGGAGATTTCCGGGTCATTAATTATCTGATAAGGATCGCTGGTAAAAGGAAATGAGGTCTGGCGCTGGCGAACATCACAAACCTTTTTTACCCGAATGTCAACGCCGGAGTTTTCAATGATAACAGAGTGGTTCTTGCGTAACGCAGCCGCGGCAGCAGAGCCAATATTCCCCAGGCCGATTATGCCAATATTTATTCGCTTTGCCATTTTAATCAAATAATGAGGAGATCGACCGATTCTCGTAATTGCGGCGCACGGCTTCAGCCAGCAGCTCAGCCGCGGATAAGATCTTCAATCCCGGGAACTTCTTTGCTTCTGGGATCGGGAAAGAATCCGTGACGATCACTTCTTTGAAATTAGCCTTTTTCATACGGTCCACTGCCGGCCCGGACAATAATGCGTGGGTAGCCGCAACATAGATATCTTTTCTGCAACCCTTCTTACGCAGGGCCTCTACCCCGGTGGTGATCGTGCCCGCAGTATCGATCATGTCGTCAGTCAGGATAACAGTCTTATCTTTGACATAACCAACCAAATGGGTAACCGACGACTGATTATGTTCCGCTCGAACTTTGTGTAAGATCGCCAGACGCGCGCCAATGCGGTCAGCCAGTTTCTTAGCCACCTTAGCCCGGCCAGTATCAGGAGCAACTACTACCATATCTTCAAGCTTTTTCTTTTTAAGATAAGCAGAAAAGAGTGGCATAGCGGTCAAGGTATCCACTGGAATATTAAAGTAGCCCTGGATCTGATCTGAGTGCAGGTCCATGGTGACAATGCGATCAGCCCCGGCAGTTTCCAGCAAATTGGCAACAAGTCGGCCAGAGATCGGCTCGCGGGAAGCAGCTTTTCTATCCTGCCGGGCATAGCCAAAATGAGGAATGACCGCGGTAATGGTCCGGGCTGAAGCGCGCTTCATCGCGTCGATCATGATAAAGAGCTCCATCAGGTCTTCGTTAACCTTAGACGAGCAGGTCTGAAGAATAACGCAATCCTGGCCGCGGATATTCTCCAGAGCCCGGGAATAGATCTCACCGCAGGAGAATCGGGAAATCTTGATCTTGCCAGGCCTGATCCTAAGTTTTTTAACTATCTTCCTGCCTAATTCAGGGTCTGCGGTGCCGTAGAAAACTCGCAGTTTAGAATTTGCCATTAATTATTTCCCCCTCTAGAACCCAGCTTTTAGCCGATTTTATTGTAACACTGACCAGCTTTCCCAGCAAGTTATTTCTTGCAGTTGCGAACTTAACGATCTTGTTAGTTCTGGTACGCCCTGAACAGCTTTTCTTTCCCGTAAAATCAACTAAAATCTCAACTTCCCGGCCTACTAGTTCCTGGTTCTTGCTCTCAGCCACCTTGCCCACCACCTTCATTGCTTCCTGCAAACGGGCTTGTTTAACCTTATCCGGCACATCATCATTTAACTTAGAAGCCGCGGTACCCGGCCTGGTAGAATAAGCCAGGGTATTTGACGTATCAAAGCCGACCTTCTCGATCATTTTCAGTGTATTCTGGAATTGCTCATCAGTTTCTCCAGGATAACCAACTATCACATCAGAAGTAATGGCCGCTCCTGGAATTTTCGCTCTGATCTTATCAACTAATTTCAAATAATAATCCGTATTGTAGCCTCGATTCATGCTTTTGAGCATTTCATCGTCCCCATGCTGCAGCGGCAGGTGAAAGAACTCACAAACATGGGGCAATTCAGCTACAGCATTTATGATCTCTTCGCTCATATCTCTGGGATGAGAAGTCATAAAGCGAATACGCTCGGATCCTGAGACTGAACGTCTCGGCTCCTCGCTTCTGGAACCGCGACGCACCTCGACTTCGCTCGGTGCTGCCCTGAGCTTGCCGAAGGGTTTAGTCGTAGGTTCCAAGAGAGCATCGACTTCCCTCAACAACTGTGCCAACCCATATTTATAAGAATTAACATTTTGCCCCAGTAAAAATATCTCAGGATGCTTCTTAAAGTCAATTTCTTTGATCTCCTTGATAATCTCATCTATCGGCCGGCTGGTTTCACGTCCCCGCACGTGAGGCACAACACAATACGAGCAAAAGTTATCACATCCGTGCATGATGGTAATCCAGGCGGTCACTCCTTTGCCTCTGGCCTTCGGCCTCTGGCCTTCGGCCTGCAATTCGAGAAACTCGATTAGCCTTTCCGGCTGGTTCGGCGCGATAAATAGATCAACGTGGGGGAATTGTTTGGGCAGGTCTCTATCCGGCTCGGTAGCAAGACAGCCGCAAACCCCGATGATCAGGTCTGGTTTATTATCTCTCAAGCCCTTGGCAGACATAATATACCAGGCAGCCTTATCTTCAGCAGATTGTCTGACAACACAGGTATTAACCAAAAGGATATCCGCTTCTTCAGGAGAATTTGCTTCCTGATACCCGGCCGAGGTCAGCACACCAGCCAGATTTTCAGAATCTGCCAGGTTCATCTGGCAGCCGTAGGTTTTAATATAATATCGGGGCATTTTCTCCTTTCTGACAACAAAAACTTTGTTTTTGCATGAATTTTCCCAAAAGGTTCGAAAAAGAGGGGCGAAACG
>JAHIZU010000046.1 GCA_018814265.1 Candidatus Margulisiibacteriota bacterium
ACCAACTACTTCAAAGCCAGTGACCAAGGCAGCCATAGTGGCCTTGCCAACCAGACTTAAGCCAGCCATCATAATAAATGCTATGCCAAAATTTCTTCCGCTTTGCAGGGTATATGATTGGCGAGCGCCATAATATTTTAATCCCAACGCCTGACGCCTAAAAGCTGGCGCGCTCCTTCTTGGTTGGATCGGGGCGATGCTCATGTTTGCTACCATTTTTGTTCCCTCCTAATTATTCTGATACTCTGATCTTCTGATACTCTGATAATCTTTCCTATATATATATCGGCACTTTTTTCAAATAATTTCAGGCAATCATAAAGTAAAGCACTCGATTACTCTAAAAGCTTACTGTTGCATTGCCCTGAAAACTGTTAAGCGGGAAATTTGTTTCTTGATGCCAGTAGTTGGCGCCAAAATGCAAATATCGCAGGACATTAAATTGAATTCCAGCACCTGCTTGCCAGCCCATGGTCCAGTTGTCTTCTGTTGCCGGGTCATTATCCGGGGTTTGATAAGCCAGGCCCATAAAATTGCCTTGAATCGTTAACCAATCGATTCCTGGTTGGAATTCAATGGTCGGCCCAAAAGCGCAGGAATTCATGCGCCGCGCTTCGCCGCTATAATAAAAGGGATAACTGCCGCATTGCGCGCCCAGCTGCAAGCCCTCAAGCACGGGAACGTCTGTCCAGTCAAAGTTGAAAAAAGCCTGGCCGCGATAAGCATTTAGATCCGCATCTGAAAAATTAAGGTCAATGCCCCCGCCCAGAGTGACGTATTCGTTATACCAGAAGAATTCAGACAGGAAATCAGGGTGCCTGAAGAAAAGCATGCTGGCTCCTGCATCGCCTGTAGTGGCCAGCCTAAACTGAAGATCCAGACTAAAAGCAGAATGCGGCAGGAGTCTTGCGCCGGCGTAAGTTGAATAGATGTTGCCGGTAGGGCCCAGGTCAATCTGTTCCCTGCCGGTCAAATGCAGCCAGCTTAAACTGGGATGGAAAACGCTAAACGGCAGATGTCCGCCAAAATTAAGCTGGGTTTCTATCCTGCCATCAGAGCCGCTTAATGTTTGAAAACTAAAAGTTATTTCCGGCCTTAGTCTTTCCCGGACATGGGGGTCATTATAAAATTCTTCGATCTGTTGGCGGAGATCAGCCGGCGGATTTGTCATCTGATTAAGATGGTCTAAGGCCGAGCGGATGTGTTGGGCCGCCTGATTGAGATTGGCTTGTCCCAGGCCAGATCCTTCGCGGGCCAACTGGGCCAACCCAAAATAAGCTCGGGCCAATAATTCATTCTGTTTATTTGGGTTATCGCTGATCAAATTTGCCAGCTGGACAACTGCTTCATATTGTTGCTGGGCTGCTTCGGTGTCTTGATGGCCAGAAGCGTAGCGATATATTTCTGCCAGTCCCAGATGAGCGCGGGCAAGCATTGTCAGCGTGTCTGCTGGCAGACCAGTTGTGTTAGGATATAAGGCGATCAATTCTTGATAGGTCTGGATAGCTTGCTGGTAATTGTTTTGATAGCGGTAGATATCCGCCAGATTAATGCTGATCTGTGCCCTTAATGTTTGCGCCTTGACTGGATTTACTGCCTCAAGCTGGGCAATATTTGCTAACAGTTGAGTGGATTCGGTTTGCGCGCCGCTGTAATCGTTGCTCCAAGTCAGCAGTTCGATCAATTTACTCCAGAGGTCAAATTTGTATTCAATAAAGTTCCTTTGCCTGTTTGGCCCAAATAACTGTTCCATTTGCTGCAGCCGAGTTTGGTCCAGCTCAGTTCTGATCAGACTGATCGCTGCTGGGTAATTTTGGTCATAAGTTAGTCCTTCAACTTGGTCAGAGATCAAACGGCTGATCAGGTCGGCTTGATTGCTTTGTCTGACAGCCTGGACCAGGTCGTTATCCATGATTGGGCTGGAGTTGTGTTCCTGGCGCATCTCGATTTCTGCCCGCAGCAGCCGATAGAAGGTTCTGATCTCCGGATCGCCGCTGGTTGGGTCGATCAGGGCCGGGTAAGCGCTTTGCAGTTGATTAAGAACAACGGTAGCATTATCGAGCTGATCGCGGCCGCCCCAGGAAACAGCATCAGCCAGTTTTAGATAGAGCCAGGCTTGAAAATTATCAGTTAATGCCAGCAGTCCGCTGGAGGTTAAGCGGCTGCGCAGGGTTCTCATGGCTGTGATCAATTGACTGGTAGTTTCGTCCGGATTTGCTGGCGAGGTGAATTGTCTGTCCAGTAAAATATTGCAGATCAAAATTATCTTGGGGTGGTTTGCTGCGTTGCCGCTATAAGCTTCGATCAGGGCTTTGATTGTCCTGGGGATCAAGGCAGAATCCACGGCCTCACTACTAAAGATCTCGAAGGCACTCGTTTCCAGGGCAGCGATAGTTTCGCTGGAATATTGCTGCAGCCGCATATTGGCTTCTGCCCGCGCCAGACTAATCTCTCGTCCAGTTTGCTGCGCTTGATCCAGGAGCGGCCCGGTGAGTAAATTGCCCTGGAGCGCGGCCTCAAGGTAGGTGTTGGCTTCGTCAAGCATCAGCAGCACCTGCTCCAGGTTTTGCTCGGCAATGGTGTCATTTAGACGAATCTTGGCCATCCAGAGGTTAGCTTGGGCCCGGATCAAAGGGGAGGCGGCGCTGGTAGTTGCCAGCACTTGGTTAAACTCTGTTCTGGCGTTTGCCATAAATTGAGAATAGTCAGTTTGATTATTCAGGTCTCTTGAGATAAATGCCTGGCGGGCGTAGTTTTCGCCCAGCGACAACCTGATGGCTAGCTTTTCTGCAGGGCTCAAAATATCAATAGGGGTATTTGAGCCATATTGGTAAGTTTGGCCAAGGGCCTGGGTAAATTGCTGGGCCTGCTGGTTTAACAGCCTTAATTGTATTTCCAGCACTCTGGTTTGGCTGGGCCCGTTTTGCAAATCTTGTTGTTCTTGCGGCTCCAGGTCATTAATGATCAGGCAGTAAATGCTTGGTAAAGTTGTCTGGTTGATCTGGCCGATTAAGGCCATCATGAGATTGGCTCTGGCGACCCTGGCGTGAGTTGTAATATTAACCAGCCATCTCTGGGTGGTGCCAACCCTTGCGTGGCTGTCAAAAGCTGTTGACCATTCGATAATGTAATCAAGATGGCAAAGCGCCCGGCCAAACAGCGAGCTGGGATCCCCGTTATTGGCTGCCTGCAAATGGCCGCGCATGATTAAATTATCAGCCAGCGCCCGTCTGACTTCCAGAATGTCCAGCATCCGGTTTTGCGCCAGTGGGGCGGTATTGACCAAATAATGCTCAGCCTCTTCCAAGAGAGCTGATCTTTGCTGGTCTGAAGCGGCGGCCAGGGCTTGCTGCATCAGGATGTTGCCCATCAGCATATTGGCAGAAGCAAATTCTTCTCGCGTTGATTGTAGATCTGTGCGCATAGCTTGCGGAATATAGCTTTCGCGGCCGCTGCGCAGAGTAGATAATGAAGCGGTATTTATGTCTAGCTCATTGTCGCGCAAAGCCAATTGGTCGGCATAGGTGCGTGCCTCTGTTAATAATGTTTGGGCAGTAGTCGTGTCTCCCTGCCTTTGGGCGATCATGGCCCGGCGATAGTAGTTCTCCGCTACCAGCCTGGAGAATTCGCTGATCGGCTGCCGCTGGTTATTTGATCCTCTGGTCAGGAGCTGATTGTAGATTTGTTCCAGGGCCTGGCGTTCCATTTCCACGGCATTAGGCGCGTTTTGCCAATCATCATTGCTGGTAATACCAGCCAGGGCTGTTTGGTAGGCGGGGTTTTCTAATTCACTGCTTAAGATCATGGCAATAAGCGCCCGCCAGAAAGCGGAGTTATTGCTTACACTGTTGAGATTATCAGTGACGCTGCTGATGGAGTCGTTGCCCAGATTGCGGTCAAGCAGCCAGAGGACCAGTTCCAGTTCAGCTATCTGGCTGTTGTAGCTGGCGATATTTGCTTCGGCTGCGGCAATAACATGCGGATCATGATGGCGCAGATCATTATTGGCCATGGCCCGTTGGTTTTCTATCAGAGTTTTTTCCTGAACAACTTGGGCGCGGCGGTTACTAACCACTTGGACATAAGCGTCAGCTGTTTGGCCGGGGAAAGATTGGCATGATTGGAGCAGGGTACAGGTGGAGACAGTGGCGGGGGTGTTGCCGCCAGTAATTGTGACTGGGGCTGAATCCGACTCGGATTCTGTATCTGCTTGTGCCAGCAGTATTGGTTCAGGTTCACTTGCCGGGGTATTCGGGGAAGAAGCCCCGAATCTAGGCGCTAAACTGACATTTGATATAATATTATAAATAGCCATCATAATATCCCTTTTACCTGATATTCTGGTCCTCTAATATTCTGATAATCTTTCCTATATATATATCGTCAAATTTTGGGCGGAATTTCAGGCGATTTAAGCTAGCTGGGGCAAACCAGGGGAATAATTAATGCCCGTTATCCGGGTGCCGGTTATATCTTTGTTGCAGCTGGTTGTCATAATTTACCAGGGCCTGGTTATAATTGAATCGAAGCAGGATAAAATTTCTTCTGGTCCTGAAGTCATAGCTGGAATCTGACAGAAAACACATTTCCAGGGCTTGTCTGGCGCGATCATGCGAATTGCTGGCGCTGGCCCATTCCTGATAAAGCTCAGCCAGGAAGGAATACGGCCGCCAGGCCATAACACGCAAATTTTCTTCGCTTAAAGCGTTGATCTGTTCCTCGATCTGAGCAAATAGACTTCGCGCTTGTTCGACGTTCCTTATGTCAGGGTTTTGGGATTTAGCATAGATCTCGGCGATCTTTAACCGGGCATGGACTTGAAAATAGGCCTGGTAATTGCTGTCGAGTGATTCGGCTTTTCTAATTACCTCGTCCAGCAGGTCAAGGGCTTCTCTTTCTTGGTCAGCCGAAGCCAGGAGCAGAGCCCTAAGATAGGTTTGCTCAACATCCAGAAAACTGCTGTCAGGTATGGCGGATAATCGCAGGGCAGGATCAGTATTAAAAGGCACAAGATACCTGAATTCGCTGTCAATAAAATCAGCGGTGCGTACGCCGATCTCAGTCATTTTTATTCGTGAGACTGTATAGAGATATGAAAACTCCGGCGGCGTTTGCTGGTATAGATCATTGGCTTGGTTATAAAGACCGGCTGTTAGATCAAATAGGGCATTAGCTCCGGAGTTGATGTGTTCGGGAACAGTCTGGTTGGTCTCGAAATAGTAATAGATCAATTCTAACTGGTCAAAGAGCAACAACACGTCATTCTGATCAACTGCATCGCAAATGAGTTGAGAGTCGCGGGCAGTTTCTATTTCTAGAAAATGCCTTAAGCTTGTTGCCCGATCCTCAGTATACGGCCAGAAGGCATATTTTGCGCTGTCAGCCAGGAAGAGCAGCAGATCAGCCTTGACAATCCTGGCATGAGCAAGAAAATAATCATTATCTGTTTCAGCGGTTAATTCGAGCTCGTTAATAGCGTTATTAACGGTAACGATCGTTGACAAGATATTACCAATGTTTATTTCACCGCCTTGTTGAGTCAGGAGTGAAGCCTGTTTAACTGTGGCAATAGCTTGTAAATAGGAGGTATTGTTTTGGGCTTGCTGGTATTGCTCGGGTGTAAGATAGCCCTGGGCCTGGTTAAAGAGCAGAGCCTGGTCAATATCGTTTGTGTTAAACGATAATATCAAGCCATAATTCTGGTCATCAATCTCAATGCCATTATTGGCCAGGTTAGCGACCTGGCTGTAATACATGGAGGCCTGATCAAAATAATCTGTTTCCAGCCCAAGAGCTTGAGTGCTTTCATACAGGCGCAGGTTAAGGTCTGCGATGGTGATCAGGGCCTTGAGGATGAAATTATAGTCCGGCCGGGCGTAGTGGCGATCAATGTTCAACATCGTGTTGATCGAGCTGACTGCCAGGGCAATGCCCTCTTCATAAAAGCTGATATCCTGATTGTCGAGTTGGGCGCGCAGTTCCGCCTCAGTTAAAGCAAGCTGCGCAAGGTTATAATCCGCAGGCGGGAATCCGGCCAGCTCGGCATTAAATCTGACGTTGGTGTTACTGGTGTCAGTCAGGGAATTGATCTGGGCCCTGAGGTCTATGCAACAATCAATGGCTTGGTTCATGGTTTCTTGGCGGTTCTCGCTCTGGTTTGCCAGCTGGCTGTAGGCAGAGGCCAGCGTGATAGCATTATTCCAGTATTCATTCAGGTCGGAAAAATATGGGTAGAGAGTATATTCGCTGTTATTGTCAAACGCTGCAATATTTTGCAGATGGCCCAAATAAAGCCAGGTTTGGTTGCGAGCCACGCCTGATGTGGGAGGGTAAGGCGAGGTTAATATTGTTAACAAAGCTTCCAGGTCTGTTTGGTTTAATCGGTTGACAAGAGCATCCTGATTTAGCCGCGGCCTGCAAGATTGGTCGCGTTGCCCCAGCCGGGAATCAACTTCTAATAAACCAGTTGGCGCCACACCCAGGTCAATTGGGGCTGGTGCTGCAATGGTTGGCGCAGGCAAGGCCTGGAGCGTTGCAAACAGGGAATCGGCTTCCGGGTGGCTGTTAACCAGCATCAGGCCAAACCAGACCCAGTTTTGGTTATAATAATCCCTGGGGTTATTGCCCCAATAGCCGTCTGAATTCCAATTGCTTTCCAAGCGGGTGATAATGCTTTGGGCTGCCTCCGGCCTGTCCGCGTAGTATAAGAAGGGCAAATAAGCGCCGTACATGGCCAATTGTTCCTGATCAAGGCCGCGGGTCTGCTCAATGCGGTTGTTGACCCGTACCTGGCTGCCGTCGTGATTAAAACCAGAGGGCAGGAGGCCATTGGGACCCAGACTGCCTTCGAGAAAACACAATGGGCCAACTTCGCAGTTGGTCAGGTACTGGTGGGCGCTTTCGTTTGTGAACCAGGCATAATCCTGGGTTGTGGCATAAAGCGCGCGAAATGCGTCCCAG